>JBDHVF010000349.1:0-8002 GCA_039809605.1 Polyangiales bacterium
GCCGCCGTGCACGGGGCCCGCGTGTTCTCGCCCGCCGCGTGGTGCCGCTACCCGTGGCGCAGCGTCGACACGACCACGCCGCTCTATGCCGCGGGGCGTGGGATCGCGCTGCGCTTCGACGCGTCGGGCCCGGCGCTCGCGCAGGACTGGCACCTCTGGCAGCGCGACGACACGCGCTACCTCGCGGGCCGCGGCGGCGACGCGATCGCCCGCCGGCTCCGACACAACGTCTCCGTGGCGTGCGACGCCGCGCGCTACGCAACCGACCTCTGGCGCGCACGCGCCGCCAGCAACCCGAGCAACGCCCCCCCATGAGCGAGACGACGCCCCCGCAGCTCCGCGTCAACGTGCGCGTGGTCCCGATCGGGCTCATCCACCCGAACCCGTGGAACTACAACGAGCAAGCCGACTGGATCTTCGAGCGCGAGCGCGAGTCCATCCGGGTCAACGGCTTCCTCGACCCCGTCACGGTGCGCACGCACCCGACGATCCCCGGTCACTACGAGGTGATCGACGGCGAGCACCGCTACAAGGCTGCGAAGCTCGAGGGCCTGACCGAGCTGCCGATCAACGACCTGGGCGCCCTCTCCGACGAGCGCGCGAAGGCGCTGTGCATCGTGCTCAACGGCACGAAGGGCGACCCGAACCGGGTGAAGCTCGGCGAGCTCTTGCGCGACCTCGAAGGCATGATGGGCCGCGACCGGCTGCTCGCCGAGATGCCCTACCGCGAGGCCGACATCGACGGGATGGTGCGCGCGCTCGACTTCTCGTTCGACGAGTTCGCCGCGCCCCTCGACGCCCCGACGCCCGCGCCCGCGCAGGAGCGCGTCAGCGCCCCGGCAGCGCCCGAGGGCGACGCGGGCGCCCCGACGTACGTGCCCACGTCCCGCGCGCCCGAGGCGGGCCCGCAGGAGCGCCCGGTCGAGACGCGCGGCGCCGCCCCGAAGGACGCCCGACCGATGCTCGGCGACGGGCTCATGTACCGCGTCATCGTCGACTGCACCGGCGAGACACACCAGGCCGAGCTCCTCGAGCGCTTCGCCACGGAGGGCCTCAAGTGCCGACCGCTCATCTCGTAGTCGAGACCCCGACGTCACAGTCGGTGCGCGCGCAGCAGGTGTCGTCGATGTTCGACGTGCCGCCGCAGGAGACCTCGCGTATCGAGTGGACCGTCGACGTGCCGGGGCTCGAAGAGGACTGGCGCGTCGGGCTCATCGTCGGCCCGTCGGGCTCGGGCAAGTCGAGCGTGATGCGTCACGTCTACGGCGAGATGCCGCGGCTCGACTGGTCGGCGCCGTCGGTCGTCGACGACTTCCCGCGAGGCATGAGCGTCCAGCAGATCACCGACGCGTGCAGCGCCGTCGGGTTCAACACGATCCCCGCGTGGCTGCGACCGTTCCGCGTGCTCTCGAACGGCGAGCAGTTCCGCGTGGACCTCGCGCGCCGGCTCGTCGAGCTGCCCGACCCGATCGTGGTCGACGAGTTCACGAGCGTGGTCGACCGCCAGGTCGCGCAGATCGGCGCGCACGCGGTCCAGAAGTACGTGCGCAAGCACGGGCGCAAGTTCGTGGCGGTGACGTGCCACTACGACATCGTCGACTGGCTTCAACCCGATTGGGTGCTGGACATGGCTACCGCGTCCTTCACCCGGAGGTTGCTTCAACGGCGACCTCCCGTCGACGTCGCGATCGGGCGCGTTCCCTACGCCGCCTGGAGATGCTTCGCTCCGTTTCACTATCTGACCGCGGACCTGCACCGCTCGGCGCGGTGCTTCGGTCTGTGGGCGAACGGGCGACTCGCCGCGTTCGCGGGCGTGCTCCACCGCCCGCACGCGACCTCCCACGGCATCTGGGGCGTCTCTCGACTCGTCACGCTGCCTGACTGGCAGGGCCTCGGGCTGGCGTTCGCGCTCGTGGACCGCCTCGGCGCCGCGTATGGCGCGCTCGGTCTGCGGCTGCGCACCTACCCCGCGCACCCGACGCTCGTGCGGTCGTTCGACCGCTCGCCGCTCTGGTCGCTCGAGCGAAAGCCGGGGCGGTTCTCGTCGCCCGCCGGCGCGACGACGACGATGGAGCGGCTCGGCGGTCGCCCGTGCGCGGTGTTCCAGTACAGGGGGGAGCCGATGGACCGCGGCGCCGCGGAGCGGCTCGTCGCGGGCCGGTCGTGACGTCCGGCGCGGTCTCGTGCGAGACGCGCGTCGCGCCGCTCGCGTGGCGCGTGCGGTCGCGCCGGCCGCCGGTCGAGTGCGTCGTGGCGCGCGTGCCCTTCGGGGCGTGGCGTCTGTTCGCACGGCACCACTACCTGACCGCGGAGCTCAATCACAACGTCCGGTGCTTCGGTCTGTGGGCGAACGGCCAGCTCGCGTCGTTCGCGGCGATGATGCACCGGCCTCACCCGCGCGTGCGCGACATCGAGGGCTGCTCCCGGCTCGTGACGCTGCCCGACTGGCAAGGTCTCGGGCTGGCGCTGGCGCTGATCGAGCGCGTGGGCGCCGCGTACAAGGCCGTCGGCAAGCGCGCGCGCACGTACCCGGCTCACCCCGCGCTCGTGCGCGCGTTCGACCGCTCTCCCGCGTGGCGTCTCGTGCAGCCGCCGGGCGAGTTCCGGCGCGTGCATCGCGAGAAGTCGACGCTCCACCGACACGACCGCGAGGGCGGTCTCGGTGGGCGACCGTGCGCGGTCTTCGAGTTCGCGGGCGACGCGATGGACCGCGGCGCCGCCGAGAGATTCATCGAGGGCGTGAAGTGAACGGCGAGACGATCATCGACGCGACGGCCGGCGACGGCGAGCGCCGCGTGACGCTGACGTGGCGCGCGCGGACGCCGCGCCCCGCGGTCGAGTGTGTCGTCGGCCGCGTGCCGCGCGACGCGTGGCGCATGTTCTCGCGCTACCACTACCTGACCGCCGACCTGAACCAGAACGCGCGCTGCTTCAGCCTGTGGGCGAACGGGCGACTCGCCGCGTTCGCGGGCGTGCTCTACCGCCCGCACGCGCTGGTGAGCGGCGTCTATGGCGTCTCGCGTCTGGTGACGCTGCCGGATTGGCAGGGGCTCGGCCTCGCGTTCGCGCTGGCCGACCGCGTCGGAGCGATCTACAGGGCGCACGGGTGCAGGTTGCGAACGTACCCGGCGCACCCGGCGCTCATGCGAGCCTTCGACCGTTCGCCCGTGTGGGCCCTCGCGAAGACGCCGCAGGATGTTCAGCCGCCGAGCTCGAGCAAGCGGGGGGAGAGTCGCAACGGCGTCGTCGCCAACTTCGGCGGGCGGTTCAACGCCACCTTCGAGTACGTCGGCCCCGCGATGGATTTCGACGAGGCCGCGCGCGTCGGCGGCGGTCTGCGCGACTACAGAGCGAGCTCGAAAAGCCCGACCTGACCGCGCACGCGTCGCCCATCGGCCGCGCGCGGGTCGCGCAGCACCCACGCGTAGAGCCCGCGGTGCGAGCGTACGAACCCCGTCGCGCAGGCAGCGGCGAGGTCCGCGCGCGTCGCGGGGCGCACGTCGACGAGGTCGACCGTGCAGAGCACGACGCCGCGCGGCCCGTCGCCGAAGCGCGCCACGGCCTCGTCGCTCCACGCGCGCGCACCGGCGCACACGGCGATCGGCCCGCGGTGGCTCGTCGACCACGACCGCAGCTCGACGCTCTTACGGCCGCTCGCGACGAGCGAGGCCCACGGCTGTTGAATCGTCAACGCTCGCATGAAGCGCACTCCGAGCACGGGGTACGCCAGAACGCCAGCGAAGTTTCGGCGCGCACCGCCGCGCCGCGGGGAACGCGATGCGACCTACGAAGCTCACCGCGGAGCTCGCGAAGCAGATCGCGGGGCTCATCTCCGCGGGGCACTACGGCGAGGTGGCCGCGCAGATGTCGGGCATCTCCGAGCGCACCTACTACGACTGGCTCGCGCGCGGCGCCGCGGCGCTCAAGGCCGCCGAGGCGTCGGGCGAGGACGTGCCCGCGAGCGAGGCGCCCTTCGCGTCGTTCGCGTCGGGCGTCTACGTCGCCAAGGGGCTCGCCGAGGCGCGCTTCCTCAAGGTCGTGACCGACGCGGCGCTCGACGAGGAGACCCCCAATCTCCAGGCGGCGCAGTGGCTCCTCGAGCGCACGCGCCCCGAACGCTTCGGCCGTCGCGACACGGTGAAGGTCGAGCAGGCGGTCGAGCGCGAGCTCGCCGCGGCGCTCGACAAGCTGCAACGCGGGCTGACGCCCGACGAGTTCGCGCGTGTTCTCGAAGTCCTCTCCGAAGACGACGACGCCGACGCGGCCGGGGTCGGCGCTCGCGCGGCTGGCGCGGCAACGGCTGTGCGTCATTGACGCGCGCGCCGCGGCGGCCCGCGAGTCGGGCCCCGAGGCGTTCGCCGCGTACCGCGACGACCCCGTCGGCTTCGCGCGCGACGTGCTCGGCGTCGAGCCGTGGAGCGCGCAGGTCGAGGTGCTCGAGGCCGTACGCGACAACGCGCGCGTCGCGGTGCGCTCGGGTCACAAGGTCGGCAAGAGCCGCACGGCCGCCATCATCGCGTGGTGGTTCGCGTGCACGCGCCCCGACGCCCGCGTGATCCTCACGAGCGCCTCGGGCCGACAGGTGCGCGAGATCCTCTGGCGCGAGGTCGTGACGCTCTGGCGCGGCGCGAAGCGCCCGCTCGGCTGCCCGCCTCCCGCCGAGCGCCCCGACGCGGGCGCGTCCTGGCCCGACGGCCGGCAGATCGTCGGCTTCACCACCGACGAGCCCGAGCGTATGGCCGGCATCTCGGGCGCGGCGCTCCTCTTCCTCGTCGACGAGGCGTCCGGCGTGCCCGCGGCGATCTTCGAGGCGATCGAGGGCAACCGCGCCGGCGGCGCGCGCCTCGCGATGTTCTCCAACCCGACGCGGACGTCGGGCGTGTTCTACGACGCGTTCCACTCGCTGCGTCACCTCTGGCGCTGCGTGCGCATCTCGTCGCGCGACACGCCGAACGTGCTCGCGGGCGAGGTGCTCATCCCCGGTCTCGCGACCGCCGAGTGGGTTCAGGAGAAGCTCGAGGAATGGGGCGAGGACTCGCCCGTGTTCCAAGTCCGCGTCGAGGGCAACTTCCCCTCGCAGGGCTCCGACACGGTGATCGGTCTCGGGCTCGTCGAAGACGCCGTGACGCGCTGGCGCGACCTCGGCGCCGACGGCGTCGCGGAGCTCGCGAAGCAGCTCACCGACCGGCTCGAGCTCGGCGTCGACGTGGCGCGCTTCGGCGACGACGAGACCGTGGTGGTGATCGGCCGCGGCGCGCTCGTGCTCGAGATCGCGTGGACGCAGGGCGCCGACACGGCGCGCGCGTGCGGGTTCGTCACGGAGGTAGCGAAGCGCCATGCGCGCGAGCGCGAGAGGCCGCTCGCGAAGGTCGACCCCGGCGGCAACCCCGGCGTCGCCGACGGGCTGCGCGACGCGGGCTGGATCGAGGTCGTCGAGTGCAACTTCGGGCGCTCGCCTGACGCGCACGTCGCGAGAGACTTCGTCGACCTGCGCGCGCAGATGTACTTCGCAGCGCGCGACTGGCTCAAGGCCGGCGGCGCCGTTCCGCCGACGCCGAAGCTCGAGGCCGACCTCGTCGCGCCGACGTACTTCTTCGACGCGAAGACGCGCATCCGGGTCGAGTCGAAGGACGACATCCGAAAGCGTCTGCGACGCTCGACCGACACGGGCGACGCGCTCGTTCTCTACTGCTATCGGCCCCCCGCGGTGCCCGACGCGCCTGCGTCGTGCGTAGCGCACGCGCGCAGTCGCGGTCTCGGCGGGCTGTACGGGTGACAGACCATGAGCGATGCGACGCCCGACGCGCCCGCGGCGGCGCCCGCGACGCACGCGCCCGCGGCTGCACTCGCGGCCCCGCCGAACGTCGACAAGTATCAGCCTCGGCTCGGCTCGGCGCTCACGCCGCAGACGATCACGCCGATTCTTCGGCTCGCCGACCTCGGTCACATGCAAGCCTATGCGGACCTGCTCGACGAGGTCCGCGCGGCCGACGCGCACCTGCACGCGGTCCTGGCGAAGCGTGAGCTCGAGGTCGCGGGCGCGCCGTGGGAGGTGCGCCCCGCGCGCGTCGGCGGTCGCCGCGCCGAGCGCGTCGCCGACTTCGTCGACGGCGTGCTGCGCTCGCTGCCGTCGTTCTCGGCGCTCGTCGCGCACCTCCAGTCGGCGATCTACCACGGCCGCGCCGCCGCCGAGCTCGTCTGGTCGCAGCGCGCGACGCCGCAGGGCCTCCGATTCGTGCCCGTGCAGGCGGTGCTCATCCACCCGCGGCGCCTCTCGTACGCGGCGACCGACTGGCGGCTGCGGTTGTGGGACGCGTCGGGCAACGACCTCACGCCCGCGCTCGCGGGCGCGCACGGCCGGGCGCTCGACGAGTTCGCGCCGGGCAAGTTCGTCGTGCACACGCCCCGCGTGCTCGGCGGCTACCCGACGCGCGAGGGCCTCGGGCGCCCGCTCGTGTGGCTCGCGGCGTTCAAGCGGTTCGTGATCCGCGACTCGCTGGCGCACGCGGAGCTGTCGGGCCGCATGGCCCGCGTCGGCAAGTGGAACACCGGGAGCGACGGCAAGAAGACCGCGTCGCCGCAGCACGTCGCCGAGCTCACGCGCGCGCTCGAGGACTGGTCCGCGGGCGCCGCGCTGGTCATCCCCGACACGACGGACGTCACGTTCGAGAAGCCCGCGTCGGGCGAGTCGGTGCACCGGCCGCTCATCGAGCTTTTCGACGCGCAGATGTCGAAGGCCGCGCTCGGCGGCACGCTCACGACGGACGCGGGCACCAAGGGCGCCCGATCGCTCGGCGACACGCAGCGCGACGAGCAACTGATGATCGCGCGCGCCGACGCCATCTCGATCGTCGAGACGCTCACGCGCGGCCTCATCGAGCCGCTCGTGCTGCTCAACTTCGGCGAGCGCGCCCGCGCGCTGATCCCCGAGCTCGCGTTCGTTGTCGACCCGCCCGAGTCGCTCGACGCGGCGGCCGATCGCATCGTCAAGCTGGTGGGCGCGGGGCTCGACATCGAGCAGGACGACGTCCGCGACCTCTTCGGCTACCGCACGCCGCGTGAGGGCGCGAAGCTGATGGTCCCGCGCGCGGGGCCCCGCGGCGGCGTGCGAAGCGGCGGCGGCGCGGCCGACGAGAAGCCCGCGAACGACGGCGGCAGCGGCGCGGGCGACGCGCCCGCCAACGACGACGCCGAGCCCGCCGAGAACACACACGACGGCGGCCCGCGGGTCGTCGCCGCGCAGGACTGACCAGTGCCCGACAACATCAAGCTCCCGAGCGGCGCCAGCGGCGCCCGCGTGATCGAAGGCAACCCCGTCTCGCTCTCGCTGCGCGCGGTCGAGGCCGACGCCGCCGAGGGCGGCGCGGTGAGCCCGTGGAACGTGCTCGCGTACGAGGTGACGCTCGAGGGCCGCGGCGGCGTGAAGCTCACCGCGCGCGACTTCGACGACTGCGTGCGCAACTTCAAGCGCTACGGCCATGTGCCCGTGGTGCTCTACCACGCCGACACCGACCCGAGCGCGCACCCGGACGCGGCCAAGGCCCACGGCTGGATCGTCGACCTGCGGCGCGGCTCGATGGAGCGCAACGGCGCCACCGTCGCGACGCTCGAGGCGCGCATCGCGTTCGACGAGCAGACGAAGGCCGAGGTGAACGCCGAGCCCCCGCGACTCGCCTTCGGCTCCATCACGATCATCCAGCACTGCATCGACGAGGAGACGGGCGAGGAGATCGGCTCGTACCTCTACAGCTTCTCGCTCACGAACCGCCCCGCGCTCCAAGACCTGCCGCGACTCGTGGCGTCGATGCGCCTCGGCGCGCAGCTCGAGCCCATCGCCGCGACGCTCGAGGCGGGCGCGCCGTCGGCCGCGGACACCGCCGCGGTGACGCTCGCGACGCGCCTGGGCGTGATGCGCGAGGGCGTCGACGCCGCCGCGGCGCTCGCGGAGCTCGGGCGCGAGCTCGCCGCGCTTCTCTCGCTCGCCGACGGGGCCGACGCCGCC
>JBDHVF010000350.1:0-7998 GCA_039809605.1 Polyangiales bacterium
TAGAGCGACGGCGCGACGGGGGCGCCGTTGACCGTCACGCGCAGGCCCTCGGGCGCGGGAGCGGGCGCGCGCACGGTGAGCCTCGCGACGGCGCGGTCGGCCTCCGCGGCGACGGCCTCGCAGCGGGCGACGAGCTCCTCGCGGCCGGGCACCGAGGCGTCTCCACGCGCGCCCGCCGCGCACTCCCCCGCGAGCGCGAGGGCCTCGACGGCGTGCCCGAGGCTCAGGTGCTCGCGCGCGAGGAAGTATCGCAACGAGGGCGTCTGACGGATCGCCGCCGCCCTCGTCGCGAGCTCGACGGCGCGCGCGTGGTCGCCCGCGCGCGCCGCGGCCGACGCGTCGTCGATGAGGCTCCGCCGCACGACGTCCGCGCCGCCCTGCGCGAGGCACACGGAGCCACCGAGGAGGACGACGCCGAAGATCCGCCCCCGGAGGGCGCGCGCGGGACGCATCGAGGAGGGCGCGACGGTAGCGCCGCGCCGGGGACGTGTGAAGCGCGAGGGGCGCGACGCGCGTCGCTCAGTCGGCGCACATGACGCGGACCCGACCCACGCGCAGCGGCGCGTGCACCATCGCGGCGGCGAAGCCCTGCGCGTCAGCGCGAGAGTTGAAGAGCACGGTGGCCACCTGCGCGGAGCCTCCGCCCGGCACTGTGCGGGGGTAGCGCCCTCCGACCGCGGGCGTGCAGCTCGCGTCGCCGACGCCCACCACCACGTGCCGGGCGCGGGCGTCGCGGGCCAGCGCGTCGAGCGCGGGCGAGGGCCCGGCGCTCGCGGCCAGGGTCACGGCCCACATCGTCGCGCCGTGCGAGCCGTCGACCCCGAGCGACGGGGGCGTCACGCCCGGGCGAAAGATCAGGCCCTGCGCGCCCACGAGCGCGGCACCCGTCGGGGCGGGGGCGCCCTCGACCGCGATGGGCGGCCCCTCGGGGATGCGCTCGAGAAACGCCCTGGGCACCGTACGGACGCGGCCCCAGTCGAGGTGCAGGGCGTTGAACGTGGCCTCGTTGGCGACGTGCTGACGCCTGCCCCCGTGGATGATGTACACGTGCGGCCGGTCGGGGCTCTTGAGCAGCGTGTCCTCGGGGTAGAGGTCGGCGATGCGCGCCACGGGAGCCCCCTGCGGCACCGCGTTGAGCGCGGCGTCGGGCACGTGGGTGATGGCGTTCCAGTCGAAGCCCATGCTCGTGAACGCCTCGGCGCTGTTGATCCAGCGGCGCTGGCCGAGGACGACGACGTACACCGCGGGGCCGCTCGCCTGGAGGAGCGTGCCGTCTTCGTAGGCGCCGGGCGCGGGGGTCTGCGCGTCACACCGCGCGGGGGCCGCGTAGTACGCGCCGGACGCGAGCGCGGCGCAGAGGATCGAGTGGGCGAGCTTCATGGGGTCGTGGGCTCCTTTCGGGGGGCGATGCGCCGAGGCCAGGTCGCGCGGCCGCGCGCCCGATGAGCGCTCCTAGCACCGTTCCCTCGCGCGGAGCGATCTCAAGGCGACCTCAGACCACGGCCCTCCGCGCGTGAGGGGGCGCGCTGAGAGCGCGCTGAGAGCGCCCTGAGAGCGCCCTGAGATCGGCCCCGCCGCCCCCGAACGGTAGGAGTCGTCTCGACCCCCGAGGCCCTCCCTCGCGGGACGAGCCACCCATGAGAACAGACAGCCAACACTCTCTCGCAACGAGACGTCACGTCGGCGCGGCGGCGCTGTGCTCCCTGCTCCTCACGCAGCTCGCGGCGTGCGACGTGGGCAGGAGCGTGCTCGCGCCGCTCGACGACATCCCCGACGCGACCGTCGATGCCTCCGACGCCAGCGACGTCGGCGACGACCGACCGACCGACGGGGCCGTCGCGCCCGACGCGTCCACGGGCACGCGCACCTGCGCGGACTTCGCCCGCTGCGCGGGGTCGTGCATGGACGGCGCGGGCTTCGGCGCGTGCCTGACGGGCTGCGCCCGAGAGCTCCGACCCTCTTCGCAGCGCCTCGCCGACGACCTGCTCACGTGTGTTCGGGCGAGCTGCGACGCGGGCGTCAACGCGACGTGCGCGGGGATGGCCGTCGCCGGCCCCTGCGGCTCGCAGCTCGCCGCCTGCATGGGCGATGGCGCGCCGCCCGACGGCGGGCCGATGGACGTACCGCCCGGCGACGCGCCGTCGGACACGCCTCCCCCGATCGACGCGCCGATGGACACGACGCCGCCGGACGCGCCGACGGACACGGCCCCGCCGCCCGACGCGCCCGCGGATGTCGTCGTGCCGCCCGACCTGCCGGTCGGCGGCCTCGGCTGCATGGAGGGCTTCTCCGCGTGCCCGGTGTCGTGCCCCGAGCGCGACGTCGACTGCATCCGCCGCTGCGCCAGCGGCATGCGCGCGTCGTCGATGACGATCTTCAACAGCCTCGTCACCTGCCTGGCCGACGCCTGCGGGGCGTCGAGCAGCTTCAGCTGCTTCCAGGTCATCGCCCTCTCCTCCACGTGCTCGGCGCAGGTCGCGGCGTGCATGATGGACTCCGCGGGGATGCCTCCCGCCCCGCCGTGCGCCGCGCCCTGGGAGTCGCGCTGCGGCGCGGACTGCGTGAACACCTCGTACCGGAACACC
The DNA here is from genome assembly GCA_039809605.1 of Polyangiales bacterium. GTDB lineage: Bacteria > Myxococcota_A > Polyangia > Polyangiales > CAISKJ01. The sequence goes on from JBDHVF010000350.1 coordinate 2,586, forward strand.
TCGCACTGCGGCCGCTGCGGCGCCGCGTGCATGGCCGGCGAGACCTGCTCCTTCGGCGAGTGCGTGCCCCACGGCCACACGAGCATCTCGCTCCAGTGGCACGCGCTCGGCGACGTCGACCTCGTGGTGCGAACCGCCTGCGGCGACGTCGTGAGCGCGCGGCACCCGTCGGCCTGCGGCGCGACCTTCGACCGCTCGAACGCCACGGGCATCGGCCCCGAGAGCATCTCCTTCGCCGCCGCGCCCAGGGCCGGGCGCTACAGCGTGTGCGCGATCCCGAGGACGGCGCTTCGAGGCGACCACCCCGGCGCGCGCGTGGCGCTCGACCGCGCCGGGATGCCGCTGGTCCTGTTCCCCACGCCGATGGGCGACCCGCTCGATCGCTCGTCGGGCACGGTCCAGCCCATCCCGGCCGCCGCCGACACGACCACCGACGACTGCGACCCGATGGGCCCCTACCACATCGCGGACATCGACCTGTGACCCGAGGAGCGAGCACCCCCATGAACACCACCACGAGCCGCTCCGCGCTCCTCCCCTTCGCGCTCGCGACCGGCGCGCTCCTCCACGCGAGCGCCGCCGACGCGCAGGTGCTCTCGCGCTTCTCGCTCCGCGCGGAGCTCGGCGCGGGCGTCATGACCCCGTCCCTTCAGCGCACCGCGCTGGGCTACGACGGCGCGCACCTCCAGGCCACCGGGCGCCTCGGCTTCGACGCGCTCGACTGGCTCTCGCTCCAGCTCTCGGTGAACAACGGGTTCTTCTTCGCGAGCAACCAGCTCTCGACGGGCCGCGTGCTCGCGGTCCAGTTCGGGCTGCGCCTCCAGCCCGCGATCGGCACGGCGGGCCGCCTGTGGGCCGACGTGAACCCCGGGTACTACAGCACCGGCGCCGACCGACGCGTCGGGCTCGACGCGGGCGTCGGGTTCGAGTTCAACCTCACGCGCGCCGTGACCCTCGGCCCCGTCGCTCGCATGCACTGGATCCCGGCCGACCCCGCGGTGCACCAGCCGAGCGACGCGTTCTACCTCTCGTTCGGCCTGTCGATCACGCTGCGCGTGCCGCGCGAGGCGGCCGAGGTCGTGCTCGACCGCGACCACGACGGCGTGCTCGACCCCGTGGACCTCTGCGTCGACGTGCCGCAAGGCCCCGTCGCCGACCCCGCGCGGCGCGGGTGCCCGCGGCCCGACCGCGACGGCGACGGCGTCTACGACGACGAGGACACGTGCGCGGACGTCCCCCAGGGCGCGCGCCCCGACCCCGCGCGTCGCGGCTGCCCGACGCCCGACACCGACGGCGACGGCGTGCTCGACCCCGACGACCAGTGCGTGACCACGCCGCAGGGCGAGCACCCCGACCCCGCGCGTCGCGGCTGCCCCGACGGCGACGACGACAACGACGGCGTGCTCAACTCCATGGACCAGTGCCGCACGGTGCACCAGGGCCTCTCGCCCGACCCCGCGCGCGCCGGGTGCCCGCTGCCCGACCGCGACCACGACACGGTCTCCGACCCCGACGACCGCTGCCCCGACCAGCCCGGGATGCCGCGGCCCGGAACCGACCGTCACGGGTGTCCGGGCGAGGTGATCCTCACGCCGGGGCAGATCCGCATCACGAACCCCGTGTTCTTCGCGACGAACGAAGACGTGATCCTGCCGCAGTCGTTCCCGGTGCTGACGGCCGTGCGCGACGTGCTCCGGGCCGTGCCGGGCATCCGCCGCGTGTCGGTCGAGGGCCACACCGACGACGTCGGCGACGACGCGTCGAACATGGACCTCTCCAACCGCCGCGCCGCGAGCGTGATGCGCTGGCTCACGGAGAACGGCATCGACGCGGGGCGCCTCGAGGCGCACGGCTTCGGCGAGACCCGTCCCCTGCGGCCCATCGCGGGCCTGCGCGGACGGCGCCTCCGCGACGCGCAGGCGATCAACCGCCGCGTGGAGTTCCGCATCACCGATCCCCCGTCGCCGCCGGAGGTGCAGAACGTCACGCCCCCGCAGGCGCCCGCCCAGCCGCCGCGCCGTCAGCGCCGCCGCTGAGCCGTCGCTCCCGTCACCGCGGGAGCGCCACCGTCACGGGCGATGCGCGCTCGTCCGTCGAGCCGTCGCCGAGCTCTCCCTCGCTGTTCGCCCCCCAGCACCGCACGCGCCCGTCGCTCAGCGCCGCGCACGAGCTCCCCTGGCCCGCGCACACGAGCGCCGCGGCTCCGTCGAGGCCCACGACGTTCCCCGCGCGCAGGCGGTCGGTCGTGGTGCCGTCGCCGAGCTGCCCGTGATCGTTCGCCCCCCAGCACCGCACCGAGCCGCCTTCGAGCACCGCGCAGGTGTGCCAGTCGCCCGCCGCGACCCCGACCGCGCGGCCGCCGACGCTCTGCACTCGAACCGGGAGCGCGCGGCTCTCTCGCGTGCCGTCGCCGACGGCCCCGTAGCGGTTGAGCCCCCAGCACCACACCGCGCCGTCGTCGAGGGCGGCGCAGGTGTGGTTGGTGAGCGTCGCGAGCGCCACGGCGGGCGCCGGGAGCGCCACGGCCACGGGCGCGTGGCGGTCGACGTTCGTGCCATCGCCGACGGCGCCCCAGAGGTTGAGCCCCCAGCACATCACGGCGCCCGAGCGCGTGCGGGCGCAGGTGTGAAACTGCCCCGCGACCACCTCGACGACCTGCTCCGAGAGCCCGACGACGGCGCGGGGCACGGCGCTCTCGCGATCGGTGCCGTCCCCGAGCCCGCCGCTCTCGTTGTAGCCCCAGCACCAGACCGTGCCGTCCTCCAGCGCCGCGCAGGTGTGGCCCCCGCCCGCCGCGAGCGCGACGGCCGCGCCGGGGAGCCCCGTGACCCTCACCGGACGCGTGCTCTCTCTGTGCGTGCCGTCTCCGAGCGTGCCGTAGGTGTTCTCGCCCCAGCAGAGCACGGCGCCCCTCACGATCGCGCACGCGTGACCGAAGCCCGCGGAGAGGGCCGACGCGGGGCCGCCGAGGTCTCGCACGGGCGCGGGGGTGGACCGCGAGTTCCGCGTCCCGTCGCCGAGCTGCCCGGTGCCGTCGTGGCCCCAGCACCACACGCTGCCGTCGCAACGGAGCGCGCACGCGTAGCGGTTGAACCCGCAGCTCGACCCCTGCACCGGGGCGCCGTCGCACGTCCGCGAGGCGTCGGAGCCGCCCGCGTCGACGATGGCATCCTGAGCGCAGCCGCCGTCGACGCAGACGCCCGCCGGCAGGCGCCAGTCGTCGGTGATGCACCCCGCGAGGATCGCCGCCGCGAACGCGCTACGCGCCGGGGCGCGCCGAGCTGCGCCAAAGCTCATGGAGAACCGCATCCGGGCGTCACCGCCGCGACGAAGCACGACACTCGGGGACGAGTACCGTCCCTCGGGGCGGCGTTCAAGGAGCAGTGGTACGCAGACGCCGCGCGCCCGGAGCACCCTCCGATCACCAACGGTCGCCGACAGCGCGGCGCGACGCACACGCGGTGTTGCAACCGGCCCACGGCCTCGCGCACCCTCGCGGCGATTCGCGGGCCTCTCGCCGCGCGGCACACGGGCTGCACCGTGGCGCGGCACCCGGCACACGGGCAACACCGCAGGAGCGTCACACCATGAAGCACTTCCTCTTCGCCACGACCTTCGCGCTGACGACCCTCTCCGCCGCCGCGGCGCAGGCCGACGGGGTGACCATCGTCCGCGGGCAGTTCGCGGCGCGCGTCGAGCGCGGTCAGCCCGTCGGCGACGCGTCGTCGCTCGCGACGGCCTTCCCGCTGGTGTACTGGGTCGAGGCGCGCAACGCCGGGGCGCCGGCGCAGGTGACCTTCGTGTGGAGCGTCGACGGCCGCCCGGTGCAGCGCCAGACGCTCGACGTGGGCCGCGCTCCCCGCTGGCGCACCTGGGCCTTCCTCCCGCGGCGCGCGGCGGGCCACGCGATCCAGGTCACCGTGCTCGACGCCGCGGGCGCCACGCTCCACACCGACCAGGTCGAGGTGCGCTGAGCGCTAGGGAGACGCGCTAGGCGCGAAAGTCGTCCTTCATGCGGCGCACCGCGGCCAGCACCGCGACGTCGTCGCCGTCGACCCCCGCGGCCGCGCGCACGCCCGGCTCGTGGCAGCGCAAGAAGGGGTTGGTCCTGCGCTCGTGGGCGAGGGTGCCGGGCACGGTGGGCTCGCCTCGGGCGCGGCGCGCGCGGGCGTCGTCGAGGGCCGCGCGCACGGCCTCGTTGCCGGGCTCGAGGTGCGCCGCGAACGCGAGGTTCGACGCGGTGTACTCGTGGCCGCAGTAGACCCGCGTGGCGCCGTCGAGCGCGCCGAGCACACCGTTGAGCGAGCGGTGCATCATCGCGGGCGTGCCTTCGAAGAGCCTCCCGCAGCCGCCGAGAAAGAGCGTGTCGCCCGTGAAGACCGCCCCCTCGCCGCTCCACGCCACGGCGCCGAGCGTGTGACCGGGCACGTGCAGCGCGCGGAAGCAGAGCGAGCCGACGCGCTCCTCGTCGCCGTGCTCGACGAGGCGCGTCACGCACGGCACGCGGTCGCGGTCATGCGCGTGGGCCACGACGCGCAGCGAGGGGAAGCTCGCCACGAGGCCCTCGACGCCGCCCACGTGGTCGGGGTGGTGGTGCGTGGCGAGAATGGTCGTCGGCGTGACCGCGAGCTGCGAGAGGGCGTCGAGCACGGGCGGCGCCTCGGAGGGGTCGACCACCGCCGCGGCGCCCGTCTCGGGGCACACGACGACGTAGGCGTAGTTGTCGCGCAGGCACGGGACGATCTCGACGCGCATGCCCTTCGCCTACCACGTGCGCGGCCCCGCGGGGGAGGGTAGAACTCGCCACCATGGCCGCCCCCGACACGCCTCGCACGCCCGCCGTCACGCAGCCGCGCAAGGCCACCATCGCGTCGATGCTCGCCTCGCCGCGGGGCCTGTGGCGCTTTCTGCGCGACCCCCAGTCGCCCATCGCTTCGAAGCTCCTCGCGGCGTTCACCGTGCTGTACGTGGTGTCGCCCGTCGACGTGATCCCCGACTGGCTCGTGCCCGTGCTCGGGTGGTGCGACGACGTGGGCGTCACGGCCGCGGCGCTGGCCTACGTGGCCGCGCAGGCCGCCCGCTACGCCAACGAGCAGTCCGCGATCGGGGTGCGCCCGGCGCCCCGCGGAGAGCCCGTCGAGAAGCCCTCCGCGGGCTGATCGCGCGGTGATACCGTCGCCGCCGATGCGGCGCTTCCCGTTGACCCTCGACACCGACACCACCGAGGTGCGCGACGCCCTCGAGATCGCGCGGACCCAGTACGCCCGCGGCGAGCTCCACGACGCGATGCGGTGGCTCCGGCGCGCGGCCGACATCGCGTTCGAGCAGAGCCACGACGAGCGCGGCGTGTCGCTCTCGAAGGCCGTCGCCGAGCTCGGGCCGCCCCAGTCTCCGACGCCCTCGGCGCCGCCTC
>JBDHVF010000351.1:0-7984 GCA_039809605.1 Polyangiales bacterium
CGGGGGGGCGCGCGGCGGCCTCGGCCCGCGAGACGCGCGCGGGCGTGGCCGCGTCGGTCGACGGGGGGCGCCTGCACCCGAGCAGGGCGAGCGCGAGCGCGAGCGGGGCGCCGCGGGCGCGCATCACGCGAGCTCCTGTCGCGCGGCCTCGAGGATGGTCTCCGCGAGCTCGCGGATGACGGCTTCGTCTTCGCCTTCGACCATGACCCGGAGTTTGGGCTCGGTGCCCGACCAGCGCACGAGCACCCGGCCCGATTCGCCGAGGCGCTGCTCGGCGCCGCGCACCACCGACTGCGTGCGGGGCATGAGGTCGAGCGCGCGGCGGGTCTTGAGCGTGGCGTTGAGCAGCACCTGCGGCACGCGCTGCATGGCGTCGGCGGCGATGTCGCTGAGGGGCCGCTGCGCGGTCACGACGGCGGCCACGACCTGCAGCGCCGCGATGAGCCCGTCGCCCGTGGTGGCGTGGTCGAGAAAGATCAGGTGCCCCGACTGCTCGCCGCCGAAGTTGTAGCCGTGCTTGCGCATCGCCTCGACGACGTAGCGGTCGCCCACGGCGGTGCGCACGAGCTTCACGCCCATGGCCGCGAGGGCGCGCTCGAGGCCGAGGTTCGACATCACCGTGGCGACCACGGCGCCGCGCGAGAGCGCGTCGCCGTCGAGCATGCGCCGCGCGCAGATGGCCATGATGGCGTCGCCGTCGACGACGTTGCCGCCCTCGTCGACGACGATGAGCCGGTCGGCGTCGCCGTCGAGGGCGATGCCGAGGTGGGCCTTGCGCTTGACCACCTCGGCGGCGAGGGCCTCGGGGTGCAGCGCGCCGCAGCGGTCGTTGATGTTGCGCCCGTTGGGCTTGACGCCGATGGCGCTCACGTCGGCGCCGAGCTCGGAGAACACCAGCGGGGCGACGCGGTAGGCCGCGCCGTGCGCGCCGTCGACCACGATGCGCAGCCCGTCGAGGCGCAGCGACTTCGGGAAGGTGCCCTTGACGTAGGTGACGTAGCGCCCCCGCGCGTCTTCGATCTTCTCGGCGCGGCCGATGCCCGCCTCGGTGCGGCGCGCGGTGATGAGCCGGGGGTCGTCCATCAGGGCCTCGATCTCGGCCTCTGCGGCGTCGGGGAGCTTGAACCCGTCGGGGCCGAAGACCTTGATCCCGTTGTCGGCGTAGGGGTTGTGCGAGGCCGAGATGACCACGCCGGCGTCGGCGCGCATCGACTGGACGACGTACGCGATGGCGGGCGTCGGGAGCGGGCCCGTGAGCAGCACGCGGCCGCCCTGCGCGCACACGCCCGCGGAGAGGGCCGTCTCGAGCATGTAGCCGGAGAGGCGCGTGTCCTTGCCGATCACCACGCGGGCCGCGCGCCCGCCGCGCGAGGCCCACCACGTCACGGCCGCGCCGACCTTGAGCGCGACCTCGGGGGTCATCGGGAACTCGTTCGCGACGCCGCGGATGCCGTCGGTGCCGAAGAGCTTTCGGGCGTGGCCGCCCTGCGTCTCGCCAGGTCGTGTCATGGGCCGCGGAAGATACAACTATCGCGCGGGGACGACGAGGATCTCGGCCGGGGTGCGCGGGCCCGCGGTGGCGCCCTCGGGCAGCGGCCGCACGTCGACCCGCACGCTCGCGGGCGCCCGCAGGGGCGTGAGGTCGGAGAGGTCGACGACGGGCACGACCTGCGACGGCAGCAGGCGGTCGACCACCGAGGGCTCCCCGCGCACGACCACGTCGACCACGGGGGGCCGGAGCTGCGCGCGCGGGGCCCCCACGGCCGTCACCACGAGGTTTTCGAAGCGCCGCTCGTACACGGTGACGGCGATCTCGAAGGTCACGCGCACGCCGTGGGCGTTCTCGAACTCCACGCCCGAGCGCGGCGGCTCGAGGGGGATTCGCCGCTCGTAGCGCCCGGCGCCGAGGCCCGAGGCGTCGACGGGCTCGGTGTGCACCGACGCCATGGGGTCGACGTAGAGCGACGCGCCGCGCACGCGCACGTGCGAGGGCTCGATCTCGATGTTGGCGACGCGCGCGCGGGGCGGGAGCGAGCCCACGATGGAGGTGCGCACGGGCACCGCGCGCTCGACGAGCGTGTCCCACTGCATCGGGATGGTGTCGGGGGTGAACGACACGAGCGCCGCGCCCGCGGGCAGCTCCACCTGGTCGGGGCGCAGCCGCACCTGGCGCGCGCGCCCCTCGCGCACGTCGATCTGGATGGGCCCGAGGTCGTCGGCGCGCAGGGGCCCGAGCACCGAGGGCGAGCCGCGCACGGTCACGCGCACCTTGTCGGGCAGCGACGAGAGCAGCACCGGGTTGCCGGTGACGGGCGCCGGGAGCACGTAGGTGGTGGGCACGTCGATGCTGCGCTGCACGTTGCCCGAGCCGCGCACGACGCTGAAGAGCATCACCGAGATGACCACCGAGACGAGCTTGAGACCGAGGTTCTCGGTGAGGGCCTCGCGGAGCGAGAGGGCGAGCCTGGGCGAGCGGAGCTCCACGCGCGGTCACCCTTGCCGCGCGGACGCGTCGGCGGCCTCGCCGGGCGCGTCGTCGGGGGGCGGCGGGAGGCGCGACACGCGGGGCTCCTCCTGGTCGCGGGCCTTCATGAGCGCCGCGGCCTGGCGCTTGGTGTAGAAGAGCCCGTAGAGCGCGCGGCGCAGCGACTCGGCGTCGAGGTCGCGCACGATGTTGCCGTTGAAGCAGAGCGAGACCTTGCCGCGCTCCTCGCTGACGACCACCACCACGGCGTCGGTCTCCTCGGAGATGCCGATGGCCGCGCGGTGCCGCGTGCCGAGCGTGCGGTCGAGCGACGCGTTGCCCGTGAGGGGGAGGAAGGCGCCGGCCTTCCACACGCGCGCGCTCTTGATGATCACGGCGCCGTCGTGGAGGGGGTTCTCGTACGCGGGCAGAAAGACCGTGTAGAGGAGCTCGCTCGTCACGGCCGCGTCGAGCACGGTGCCCTGCGCTACGAAGTCGTCGAGCGCGGCCTCGCGTTCGAACACCACCAGCGCGCCGAGGCGGCGCTGGGCGAGCAGCGACGCGGCCTGCACCACCTCGTCGACGGCGGTCGACTCCTCGCCGCGGCGCCAGCGGAAGAGGAACGGCCGGTTGCCCACGCGCATGAGCGCGCGGCGGATGTCGCCCTGGAAGATCACCACCGCCACCAGCAGGAACGACGCGAGGAAGCGGTCGAGCAGGGTGTACGTGGTGACGAGGCCCACGCGCTGCGCCGCGAAGTACACCGCGCCGAGCAGCAAGAGCCCCTGCCCCACCTGCACCGCGCGCGTGCCCCGAAGGAACAGGAGCAGGCGATAGACCGCGTACGCGACGACCGTGATGTCGACGACGTCGCGCAGCACCGCGGCGAGCGGGCGGTGCGCGAAGAGCCCGAGCAGCCCGTCGATCACGCGCGCCTCCCCGCGGCGCACGCGTGCGCCACGCGCGCGGCCTGGCGCATCGCGGCCACGTCGTGAACGCGCACCACGGCGGCGCCCTGGAGCACGGCCACCGCGACGGCCGCGGCGGTGCCCCCCACGCGCTCTGAGGGGGCCGTCGGGCGCACGCCCCACGACGGCGCGTAGGCGCTCGCGGCGTCGATGAAGCTCTTGCGCGAGGGGCCCACGCACAGAGGGTAACCGAGCGCGCGCAGCGGGGCGAGGTCGGCGAGCAGCGCGAGCGAATGCGCCGCGGTCTTCGCGAAGCCCAGACCCGGGTCGAGCATGATGCGCGCGCGCGCCACCCCCGCGGACTCGAGCGCCCGCGCGCGGGCGAGGAGCTCGGCGGCCACCTCGGCGTGCACGTCGGCGTAGCGGGCGAGCGAGCGCATGGTGGCGGGCGTCCCGCGGGCGTGCATCGCGACGAAGGCCGCGCCCGCCGAGGCCGCGGCCGCCCCGAGCGCCTCGGCCCCGTCGCCCACGCCCACGTCGTTGACGATCGTCGCGCCCGCCGCCAGCGCCGCCCGCGCCACGGCCGACTTGGTCGTGTCGATCGAGAGGGGCACGGGCACCCTGCGCGCGAGCGCTTCGATCACGGGGACGGTGCGCGCGAGCTCCTCGTCGAGGCTCACGGGCTCGGCGCCGGGGCGCGTGCTCTCGCCGCCCACGTCGAGCGCGTCGGCGCCCTCGTCGACGAGCGCGAGCCCGTGGGCCACGGCCGCGTCGACGCCGTGGTGCAGGCCGCCGTCGGAGAACGAGTCGGGCGTCGCGTTCACGATCCCGAGGACGTAGGGGCGAGACCAGTCCCAGACGACGGGGCCGAGCGTGAGGGGAGCGAAGGGCGTCACGGGCAGTCGCCGTGACTACCACAATCCGCGCGCGGGGTGCGCGAGAGCGGCAGCGGGGAGGAGTGCTACGCGCCCGAGGGCACGCCGCGGGGCGGGAAGATGCTGGTGGCCTTGGGCTGCGCGTTGCGCGTGTCGCGGCGCTCGGACCACGAGGGGATCACGGTCTTCACCCGCTCGGGCAGCGGGCGGTTCTCGACGCACGCGGCGATCTCCTCGTTGTCGAGGGTCTCGCGCTCGAGCAGGGCGAGGGCGAGGCGGTCGAGGGCGTCGCGGTGCTCGAGGAGCACCGAGCGAGCGCGCTCGTGCTGCTCGCTGATCATGCGCCGCACCTCGTTGTCGATCTCGATCGCCGTCTGCTCCGAGTAGTCGCGCTGGTTCACGCCGAGGTCGCGGCCGAGGAAGGGCTGGTCCTCGGTCTGCCCGTAGGTCACGAGCCCGAGCTTCTCGCTCATGCCCTCCTGGCAGATCATGTACCGGGCGTACTGCGTGGCGCGCTGGATGTCGCTCGCCGCGCCGGTGTTCGAGCGCCCGTAGACGATCTCCTCCGCGGTGCGGCCGCCGAGGGTCATGGCGATGCGCGCCAGGAGCTGCTCGCGCGAGCGGTTGTACACGTCCTCCGAGGGGAGGGTGACGGTGACGCCGAGCGCGGGGCCGCGCGGGATGATGGTGACCTTGTGCACCGGGTCGTTGCCCGCGACCTTGAGCGCCACGAGCGTGTGGCCGGCCTCGTGGTACGCGGTGACCTTCTTGGTCTCCTCGGTCATCACCATGTTCTTGCGCGCGACGCCCATGATGACCTTGTCCTTCGCGAGTTCGAAGTCGGTCATGTTCACGGCGTCCTTGTCCTGACGCGCGGCGAGCAGGGCGGCCTCGTTCACGAGGTTCTCGAGGTCGGCGCCCGCGAAGCCGGGCGTGCCGCGCGCGATGATCGACAGGTCGACGTCGGGCGAGAGGGGCACCTTGCGCGTGTGCACGCGGAGGATCTCTTCGCGGCCCTTCACGTCGGGGCGCGGCACCACGATGCGACGGTCGAAGCGGCCCGGGCGCAGGATCGCCGGGTCGAGCACGTCGGGGCGGTTGGTGGCGGCGATGATGATCACGCCGTCGTTGGCGTCGAAGCCGTCCATCTCGACGAGGAGCTGGTTGAGCGTCTGCTCGCGCTCGTCGTGGCCGCCGCCGAGGCCCGCGCCGCGGTGGCGCCCCACGGCGTCGATCTCGTCGATGAAGATGATGCAGGGCGCGTGCTTCTTGCCCTGCTCGAAGAGGTCGCGGACGCGCGAGGCGCCGACGCCCACGAACATCTCGACGAAGTCGGAGCCCGAGATGGTGAAGAAGGGCACGCCCGCCTCGCCCGCGATGGCCCGCGCGAGCAGGGTCTTGCCCGTGCCCGGCGCGCCCGAGAGGAGCACCCCCTTGGGGATGCGCCCGCCCAGCCGCCGGAACTTCTTCGGGTCCTTGAGGAAGGCGATGATCTCCTCGACCTCGTCCTTCGCCTCTTCGATGCCCGCCACGTCGGCGAAGGTGACCTTGTTCTGGTTGTCGTTGACGAGGCGCGCCCGGCTCTTGCCGAAGCTCATCGCCTTGCCCCCGCCCGACTGGATCTGCCGCATGAAGAAGACGAACATCGCGAGCACCAGCACCATCGGCAGCCACGTGAGCAGCACGCTGGTGAGCAGGCCCGAGCTCTCGTCCTTCTCGTTGTAGACCTGGATCGGGTGCTGCGGGTCGGCGTGCGAGAGCACCTCGCGCTGGAGCTCCCAGTTCTGGGGCGCCACGGTCTCCCGCTGCTCGGGCGAGCCGTTGGGGAGCTGGCGGTGGTAGGTGATCTCTCGGTCCTTGACCCGCATGTCCCGGACGTAGTGCTGCCGGACGTCGTTCATGAACTCGCTGAAGGGCACCGGGCGAACCGACTGGCTCCCGATGAACACCTGGTAGAGCATGAAGAACATCACCAGCAGGAAGGCCCAGAGCAGCAGGGTTTTATACGATTGCTTCACAGCTCCCTCGGTGTGTCGGCGGGTGCCCTCGTCGACGTGCGAGACGGCACGCTAGACGGGACACACGAGCTAGCACGCGCCCTGCCGCGCATCAACCACCTCTCCGGAGCATCGCCGGGCGAGGTGGTCGTCGCCGGGCGCGCGCGCTTCGCCCGGTCTCTTGGAGCATCATGTCCACCGCGGAGAAGTGAACCCTCAACCGCGGGAGCACCTCTCTGCGCACCGCTTCTTCTTCGGGCGACGCCGCGCCGACGCCCGCCCCCCAGCCCACGGCCTCGCCGGGGGTGAACGACATGGCCTCGGCGTCGCTGAGCACGAGGAAGGGCCGCACGAAGCCCCCCCGCAGCCGCGGGGCGATGCCTCGCACCGCGTCGAGCCCGCCTCGCGCGAGCTCGCAGAGCACCCGTACGGCGTCGTCGTCGCGCGTGTTCCCGAGGGCGACGCGGTCGAAGCGCGCCTCGGCGGCGAGCAGCGAGAGCTCGCCGTGCACGTCGACGCGGCCGCGCGTGGGCGAGGGCCGCACCGCGTAGAAGGCCATCCCGAACGATCGCGCGAGCCTGCCCACATCGGCCACGACCTCCGCGGCATCCGAGTCCTCGTTCGTGTGGGGCTCCACGGCCGCGACGGCAACCTCCCTCAGTGCAAGTTCGTCGCGCGCCGCGAACAGAAAGTTCATGAGGCCCAGGCTCCGCGCCCCCCCGCCCGTCGCCACCAGCACCCGGTCGCCCGGCCTGAGGAGCCGCCGCGCCTGCGTGAACGCGAGCACCCGCTCCCGCGCCGCCACGCGCAGGCTCCGCGGCGCGCGCTCACTCAAGCTCGAACTCCTTGCAGAACATCCCCTCGCCCGCGCGCCCCTCGGTGAACGTCTCCTCTCGATGCGTGGCGTCGGGGTAGCCGTGCGCGCACGCGTCTCGGTCGCGGTCGTGGTAGACGCAGCGCTCGCACGTGTGCGCGAGGGCGAACCGCCGCCGGTCTTCGAGAAAGCGCCGCGCGTCGAGGATCTTCATCGCAGGTCCGCTCAGGACCCTACCACACGCCCACCGCGCGAACCCGCCGCGCGCTCGAGCGCGACCACCGTCTCGACGTGCCCCGTCTGGGGGAACATCTCGAAGGCCTCGATCGCCCTCACCCGGTAGCGCACCGCGAGCGTCGCGAGGTCCCTTCCCAGCGTCGACGGGTCGCACGAGACGTACACCACCGCGCGCACGTCGCCGCGCTTCGCGAGCGCCTCGGTCACCGCTCGGGCGCCGGCGCGCGGCGGGTCGAGCACCACCACGTCGGCCTTCGCCCCCGCGCACGCCTCGGCGGGCTCGGCGCGCACCGACACGTTCTCGATCGCGCGAGCCGCGAGGTTCTCGCGCATCGCCGCAGCCGCGCCCGCGTCGCTCTCGACCGCCGCCACCGCCGCCGCGCGCCGCGCGAGAAGCACCGTGAAGTTGCCCGCCCCGGCGTAGAGCTCGAGCACCCGCCGCCCCTCGGGCGCCGCGTGCGCCGCGACGGCCTCGGCCAGCGCGCGGTTGAGCGACGCGTTGGCCTGCGCGAAGCCCTCGACGCCCAGCACCAGCGGCGCGCCGTCGGCCCCCTCGGCCACGGGCCTCGGGTCGCCCGTCACCGCGGGCGCGGTGGCCCCCCGCGGCCAGAGCGCCACGCCCGCGAAGCCCTCGGCTACGAACCCACCCACCTCTTCGCCGAAGGCATCAAACAAACATTTAGCCTTTA
>JBDHVF010000352.1:0-7978 GCA_039809605.1 Polyangiales bacterium
CGCGCACCATCAAGGTCGAGATCTTCGAAGTGCAGCCGCGGCCGCCGCGCGACGGCAAGCGCGTCTGGGGGCTCAAGCCGCGGGTGCGCTGAGAGGGGCTACTTGCTGCGGCGGCGGCGCGAGACCGCGAGGGCGAGGCCCGCGGAGAGGCCCGCGGCCATGGTGGCGTTGCGCGCGTCGGTGGCGCCGCTGGCGCCCAGGCCCGGCGCGCCGCAGAGGCACGCCTGCTGCGGGGGCACGGCGGCGGTGATCATGCGCTGCGAGGGCTCGGGCGGGTCTTCGAGCACGGGCCACGCGCGGCGGCCCGAGGTGCGCACGCGGGCGCGCGCCGAGGGGTGGCGGATGGTGAAGCGGTCGAGCACCGAGCCGTCGGGGCGCAGCGCGACGAACGAGAGCGTGTCGCGCTCGACGTCGACGCGCACGTAGTGGTGCTGCCGCGCGAAGACCTGGGTGTACGGCCGCGTGGTGGCGTGCTTGTAGAGCGGCGCGCCGCTGCCGCCGGTGACCATGTAGCGCAGGCCGCGCTCCTCGCCGCGCTCGTAGACGTGGTCGTGGCCGGCGACCACGAGGTCGACGCGGTGGCGGCGGAAGAGGTCGGCCAGGCCCGCGGCGCGCAGCGACGAGTTCTCGCCGTGCGGCCCCGACGAGTGCATGCCCCAGTGGAGCACCACGAGCACGAAGTCGTCGGGCCCCTCGGCGCGCGCGCGGGTGAGCTGGCCCTCGAGCCAGGCGCGCATGCGCGGCGACGACCAGTCGTCGAAGGCGTTGGCGAGGATCATCCGCACGTTGCCGTAGCGCAGCGAGTAGTCGAGCTCGGGGCGGGGAGAGTCCTCGTCGGAGGCGTGCACGTAGTGGCGAAAGTTCTCGATGCCCACGCGGCTCGGGCGGCGGATCTCGTGGTTGCCCACGACGGGCATCCACACCGTGTTGCGCAGCACGTCGCGCTCGGTGGTGAAGAACTTCTGCCAGTCCGACTCGCGGCGGCCGTCGCCCACGAGGTCGCCCGTGTGCACCACGAAGTCGGCCCCCTCGCGGCGGATCGCGCGCATGGTCGACACGTGCGCGCGGCCGTTGCCCCGCGTGTCGCCGTAGAGCACGAAGCGGAAGGGCACGAACGAGTCGGGCATGGTGTTGAAGGTGCCCGCGGCGGTCTCGAGGCCCGGCCCCGAGACCTCGTAGCGGTAGCGCCCGCCCGGCGTCAGGCCCGTGAGGTGGACCTCGTGCATCACCCGGTCGCCCGGGTCCTCGGCCACCACGGGGGCGGGCTGCTGCTCGCCCGCGGGCACGAGCTCCCACGCGCGCACGGTCACGGGGCCGGGGCGCTCGCGCTCGACCATCACGGTGAGCGAGCCCACGCGCGGGTCCATGAGCCAGGGGCCCTTGCGAATGCCCTCCTCGGCGCGGGCGTCTCCCCCGACGGCGACGCCGGCGAGGAGGGCGATGCCGGCGACGGCGGCTCGTGCAGACAGGGGTCGGTGAACGGGATGCATCGGGGCTCCCTCGGGCAGCGCGCTCGGGCGATGGTAGCGCAGGGGGTTCGTGTCGGTGGGGGCGGGCATCGCCTTGGATCCTTCAACGGCGGATCGGAGCTCCGACAGGAGGGAACAACTCGAGGCGCCCCCGTCGGGGCCCTGCGCTCCACCCTGGTTCACGATCGCCCGTGTCATCAGCCCCGCCGTTACGGGATTCGGGCGGGCTGCGCCACTTTCTGACACGGTGCGGCCGCGCCGCTGCACGGATGTTCGGGGCGCGCGTCAAGCCGCGGGCGCGTCGTCGGGGATGGACGTCGCCGAGAGCCGCTGCGCGGCCACGCGCGCCAGGGCCTTCACCAGGTCCTCCTTGCGGAAGGGCTTGGGGAGCCACGCGTCCATGCCCGCTTCGAACGCCCGCTGGCGGTCCTCTTCGAACGCGTTGGCCGTCAGGGCCACGACGCGCGTGCGCCGCCCGTCGCCCTCGCGCTCGCGCAGGAGGCGCGTCGCGGTGTACCCGTCCATCTCGGGCATCTGGCAATCCATCAGCACCACGTCGTAGTCGGCCTCGGCGAGCGCCTCGAGCGCCTCGCGGCCGTTGGCCACCACGCGCGCCTGGTGCCCGAGCCGCGCGAGGATCGCCGTGACCACCCGCTGGTTCACGCGGTTGTCCTCGGCCACGAGCACCCGCAGCGACCCCACGAGCGCCTGGGGCTTCGAAGCGCGCGCGGCGCCCTCCCTCGCCTCGGCCGCGACGAGGGGAACGGTGAACCAGAAGGTCGCGCCGCGCCCGAGCTCGCTCTCGACCCCGATCTCGCCCCCCATCGCGACCACGAGCCTGCGGCAGATGGCGAGGCCGAGCCCCGTTCCCCCGAAGCGCCGCGTGGTCGACGCGTCGGCCTGCACGAAGGGCTCGAAGAGCTGCCGCTGCGCCTCGGGCGCGATGCCCACGCCCGTGTCGGCCACCGAGAACCTCAGCCGCGCGCCGGCGGCCTCGACGCGCACGGTCACGGCGCCGTCGCGGGTGAACTTCACCGCGTTGCCTACGAGGTTCACGAGCACCTGGCGCACGCGCGCGGGGTCGCCCATCACGCGCGCGGGCAGCGACGCCGGGGCCGCGAGCTCGACGCGCGTGCCGTGCTCGCGCGCCGCCTGGGCGAGCAGGTCGGCGCACTCGCCCGCGAGGGCGCGCGGGTCGTACGCGGCGCTCTCGAGCACGAGGCGCCCGGCCTCGACCTTGGCGAGGTCGAGGATGTCGTTGAGGATCGCCAGGAGCGACGTGCCGCAGCGCCGGATCGTCTCGAGCTGCGCGCGCTGCTCGTCGGAGAGGGGGCCGTCGAGCAGCACGCCCGTCATGCCGATGACCCCGTTCATGGGCGTGCGGATCTCGTGGCTCATCATCGCCAGGAAGTCGCTCTTGGCCCGCGCGGCGGCCTCGGCCACGGCGCGCGCCTCGGCGAGCTCGCGGGTGCGCTCGACGACGCGCTCCTCGAGGCGGTTGCCGAGCGCGTCGAGCTCGCGGGCGTCGTCGACGAAGCGGCGGGTGATCGTGACGGCCACGGCGAGCTGGTAGACCATGAGCCACAGGGGCGACAGGTACGGCGTCGGGAAGAGGTGGTCGACCGTGAGCAGGTCGTGGGCGACGAACAGGAGCTCGCTCAGCGCCGACACGGCGAAGAAGCGAGCGCCCGGCCGCCCCCGCCACGCCGCGGCCACGAAGCGCCACACGGTGCGCAGGTGCAGCGCGGGGAGCAGCCCGAGCAGCGCCGCGCCGAGGGGGTTCGGGAGCACGTCGCGGCACGCGAGGCCCCAGACCGTCAGCCCGAAGCTCTCGGCGCGCCCGTCGAAGACCACGCCGGGCACGAGCGACGCGACGAAGACCGGCAGCGCGACCGCCGCGGGGAGGTGCTCCCAGCGTGAGAGGGGGCGCGACTCGACGCGCGCCAGCAGCCTCAGCCACAGGTGGTAGTGCAGGGCGCCCCAGCCGACGTTCCACGACGACGCCAGGGTGAGCAGGGCCGTGGGGGCCTCGAGCATGGTGGGCGGCGTGAGGCCGAGGCAGAACATCGCCGCCGTGAGGATGTGCACGGCCACCACGCGCTGGTCGCGCCAGCGCGGCGTCGTCGCGATCCACACGACCAGCGCCGACACCGAGATGCCCGTGAAGGTCGCGAAGAGAAAGAGGACCGTGAGCGGATGGAGTCGCACGCTCTCACAGAGGCCACACGGCGCCGCGCGGAAAACCTTGAGCCGCGCGGGCCTTGATTCCGCGGGCGCCAGGGCCGACGATCCGCCGCCGCTCATGCAACGCCGCTCCCGCTTCGGCCACTTCGCGGCCGCCGTGCTCGCGTACAACCTCGCCGTGATCGTGTGGGGGGCCTACGTGCGCGCCACGGGCTCCGGCGCCGGCTGCGGCGCCCACTGGCCCACGTGCGACGGCCAGGTGATCCCGCGCCCGCGCGACGTCGCCATGGCCATCGAGTTCACGCACCGCGTCACGTCGGGCCTCTCGCTCGTGCTGGTGCTCGCGCTCGTGGCGCTGGCCTTCCGCCGCTTCGCGCCGGGGCACCCCGCGCGCGCGGGCGCGTCGCTCGCGGGGGTGTTCATCCTCAGCGAGGCCCTGCTCGGCGCGGCGCTGGTGCTCCTGCGCCTCGTGGCCCACGACACGTCCACCACGCGCGCGTGGTTCCACGCGGCGCATCTGGTCAACACGTTCACCCTCGTGGCCGTGCTCGCGCTCACCGCGTGGTGGGGCTACGGCGCGCCGCCCCCGTCGCCCCGGCGCTACGTGAAATCCGCCGCCGCCGCGGGCGCGGGCCTCGCGGGCGCCGTCGCCATCGCCGTCACGGGCGGCATCGCCGCGCTCGGCGACACGCTCTTCCCCGCGCGCTCGCTCGCCGAGGGCATGGCCCAGGATTTCAGCCCCTCGGCGCACGTGCTCCTGCAGCTTCGCGTGTGGCACCCGGTGCTCGCGTGCGCGGTGGGCCTCTACCTCGTCGCGATGGTGTGGGCCGTTCACCGCGCGCGCCGCACGCGCTTCACGGGCGCCTTCGCGTGGAGCTTCTCGGCCCTCGTCTCGGCCCAGCTCGCGCTCGGCGTGCTCAACGTGTACCTGCTCGCGCCCGTGTGGCTCCAGCTCCTGCACCTGCTCGTGGCCGACCTCGTGTGGGTCTCGCTCGTGCTGCACGCCGCCGCCGCGGTGACCGACGCGCCGGGGGCCCCGGCGACGACACACGACGCTTGACGCGCGCCCCCGTGGGGCCGTCCCATCGGCGAGGATTTTCTGCAGGAGGTCCTCATGTCGAACGTGGCGGGTCGGGTGCGGTGCGTCGTCGCCCTCGCGGGCCTTTTCACCCTCGGATGCTCGGGCGGGAGCAGCATCGTCGGGCAGCGCCCGCCCGACGCCACGCTGCCCGACGTCGTCGACGAAGCCCTCGACGCGCCCCCCGAGGACCGCGCGCCCGACGCGCCCGACGCGTCCGACGCGCCCGCCGACGACGCGATGGACGCGACGGACGCCACGGACGCGGCCGACGCGCCCGTCGACGTCGGGCCCGAGCGCCCGCCCGGCACCTGCCGCGACAACACCGACTGCGGCTCGAACGAGTTCGGCCTGCGCGTGTGCGACCAGCCCACGGGGCGCTGCGTGCAGTGCTCCGCGGGCAACCGCGACGCGTGCACCGCCACGCAGTACTGCACCCCCGCCAACCGCTGCGAGACGGGCTGCGACGCCGACGCGCGGTGCGCCTCGCGCCACTGCGACACGAGCCGCCACGTGTGCGTCGGGTGCATGGCCGACGACCAGTGCCCCGCGGGCCAGGTCTGCTCGCCCACGCAGACCTGCGTCGCGGGCTGCAACGACGCCCACGCGTGCCCCTCGGGCCAGTCGTGCTGCGCGGGCGCGTGCCTGCGCACCGCCGACGACCCGATGCACTGCGGGTCGTGCGACCGCGCGTGCGCCGTGCCCAACGCCGCGCCCTCGTGCGCAGCCGGCGCGTGCGGGGTGGCCGCGTGCTCCACGGGCTTCGGCGACTGCGACATGGCCGCGGCCAACGGTTGCGAGACCGACCTCACGTCGTCGCTCGCGCACTGCGGGCGCTGCGGGCAGGCGTGCGCCGCGGGCGCCAACGCCACCGCCGCGTGCATGGGAGGCACCTGCCGCTCGACCTGCAACGCGGGCTTCGCCGACTGCGACATGAACCCCGCCAACGGCTGCGAGGCGAGCCTCGCCGACCCGGCCTCGTGCGGCGCGTGCGGCACGCGCTGCTCGGGCGCGACGCCGCTCTGCGCGGTGATGGGGGCGGCGCCCGCGTGC
The DNA here is from genome assembly GCA_039809605.1 of Polyangiales bacterium. GTDB lineage: Bacteria > Myxococcota_A > Polyangia > Polyangiales > CAISKJ01. The sequence goes on from JBDHVF010000352.1 coordinate 5,785, forward strand.
GTGTCGGGCTGCGCCGCGGGCGAGGCGCGCTGCGGCATGGCCTGCGTGAGCACCGCGTCGAGCCCCGACAACTGCGGCGCGTGCGGAACCGCCTGCCCCGAGCGCCCCAACGCCGCGCGCGCGTGCTCGTCGGGCCGCTGCGCGTTCACGTGCGACGCGGGCTTCGCCGACTGCGACGGCGACCCGTCCAACGGATGCGAGGCGCGCCTCGACGCCGTCACGAGCTGCGGCACCTGCGGCACGGTCTGCCGCGGCGCGACCAACGCCACGCCCGTGTGCAGCCGCGGCGCGTGCGGGCTGAGCTGCACCGCGGGCTTCGGCGACTGCGACGGCGACAGCACCAACGGCTGCGAGGCGAGCACGCTCTCGAACGTGATGAACTGCGGCGCGTGCGGCGCCGCCTGCGCCGCCGGCCCCGGCGCCCTCGTCGCGTGCGTGGCGGGCGCGTGCCGCACGGCCTGCATGGCGGGCTTCGCCGACTGCGACGGCAACCCGGGCAACGGGTGCGAGGTGAACATCCTCACGAGCGTCGGGAGCTGCGGCGCGTGCGGCATGGCGTGCCCGTCGGGCCCCTCGTCGACGGCGACGTGCGCGGGCGGCGTGTGCGGCATCACCTGCGCCGCGGGGCGCGCCGACTGCGACGGCAACCCGGTGAACGGCTGCGAGGCCGACCTCGCGTCGGTGCTCACGTGCGGGCTCTGCTCGAACCGCTGCGCGGGCGCCGCGCCGGTGTGCGTGGCGGGCGCGGGCGGCGCCTCGTGCGGAACGGGCTGCGCCGCCGGGCAGGCGCGCTGCGGCATGGCCTGCGTCGACACGCAGACGAGCGTCGACCACTGCGGGTCGTGCGACACGGTGTGCCCCGGCGGGCCGAGCGCCACGCGCACGTGCGCGGGCGGCGTGTGCGGCATCACCTGCGCGGCGGGCACCGGCGACTGCGACCGCGACCCGGCGAACGGCTGCGAGGTGAACGTGCAGACGAGCGCCGCGAACTGCGGGCGCTGCGGCAACGCGTGCGGCGCGCTCACGTGCCTCGCGGGCGCGTGCGCGCCCCCGCGGAGCTGCGCCGAGCTCCGTCGCAACGCCCCGAGCACCGCGAGCGGGCTCTACGCGATCGACCCCGACGGCCCCGGCGGCGAGGCGAGCGTCACCGTGTACTGCGACATGACCACCGACGGCGGCGGGTGGACCGAGATCTTCTTCGCCGACCCCGGCGGGTACAGCTCCACGGCGCTCGACTACCAGGTGGCGAGCCGCGCGCTGCGCAACGACGCGACGCAGGTGCTGGTGGCGTTTCGCCAGGGCGACCACGCCGTGCTGGCGAACTGGGCGCGCTTCACGCTGCCGTCGAACTGGCGCGCGCAGGCGCCGTTCCGCTACCCCCAGGTCGACGAGACCATCTCGGTGGTGGTGGGCAGCGGCGCGACCGCGGGCGCGCCCGTGACCACCACGCTGCGCTACGGCTACAACAACTGGCCCACGCTCTGCACCGACCCGTGGGCGGGCACCGACTCGCGCTACGGGCGCATCTGCTTCACGGGCACCGCGGCGCCCTACTACAACGGCTTCGCCGTGGGGTCGAACCTCTGCCCCGACAGCTCGCAGAGCTACAGCGCCGTGGGCTGCAACGCCAACCGCCGCTACTCCATCGCCGTGCGCTGAGCGAACGACGACGCCGCGCGCGTGGCCTCTCGGGCGCGCACGGCGGCGCACTGGCGCGCGAGCTCGCCCGAGAGCCGCAGCGCCCTCGCCACGCCCTCGATCTCGCCCACGCGCCCGCGCAGAAAGCCCTCGGCCTCGGCGATCGACGCCTCGTCGCAGCGCCCCGCGAGCGCGCCCACGAGCGCGCGCACGTGGCGCCCGAGCCGCGCGTGAAGCGCGTCGAAGCGCTCGCGCGCCCAGTCGAGCAGCAGCGCGCGCGCCGCGGGGGAGGCGCCCGCGCGGCCGAAGAGCACGCGGAGGTCCTGCACGCGCACCGCGTCGGTGAGGGCGAGGTCGTAGGCGCGGCGCACCAGCGAGAGGTCGTCGAACGACACGAGCGCGGCCAGGATCATCGCGCGCTCCTGCGGGGCGTCGACCTCGCGGTCGAGCGCGGCGCGCAGGGCGTCGAAGCGCGCGGCCCCGGCGCGGCGCGACGCGATGGGCAGCGCCACGGCGGCCACGTCTCCGTCGACCGAGCGCGGGTCGCGCAGCCACC
>JBDHVF010000353.1:0-7947 GCA_039809605.1 Polyangiales bacterium
GAGGCCGTCGCCCGACACCTCGGTGAGCGCCTCGTCGACGATGCCCACGCGCACGCGCACGGGCGCCGGGGAGCCGTTGCGCAGCACGTACACCGTGCCCCACCGCGCGCCGTCGACGCCCGCGTCGCCGTCGCGGCCCCTCGCGCGGGGCCGCGCGCCGGCGTCGGCGTCGTCGGCGAACGCGCCGGGCTCGTAGCGCAGCGCCGCGTTGGGCACGCGCAGCACGCCCGCGTGGCGGTCGGAGGTGACCGTGATGGTGGCGGTCATGCCCGGCCGGAGCTTGAGCGCGGGGTTCTCGACGGTGATCACCGCGGGGTAGGTGACCACGCCCGACGTGGTGGTCGAGCCGAAGCGCACCTCGCTCACCTCGCCGCGAAAGAGCTCGCCCGGAAAGGCGTCGACGCGCGCCTCGGCCACGAGGTGCTCGCGCAGCTTGGCGATGTCGGCCTCGTCGATGTTCGCCATGATGCGCATGCGCGTGAGGTCGTTGGCGAGGAGGAAGAGCACGGGGGCTTGAAAGCTCGCGGCCACCGTCTGCCCCTCGTCGATCGAGCGCTGGATCACCACGCCGTCGATGGGCGCCGCGATGCGGGTGTACGTGAGGTTGGTCTCGGCGCTCGCGAGCGTGGCGCGGGCGCGGGCGATCTCGGCGGTCGCCACGGCCACGTCGGCGCGGGCGACGGCCTGCGCGCCGCGGGCCTGGTCGACGTCGCTCTGGGCGTTGAGGTCGTGGCCGCGCAGCGCCTCGGCGCGGGTGAGGTTGGTGGCCGCGAGGTCGGCGTTGGCGCGCGCCCGCATGAGCTGCGCCTCGGCGGCCATCACCTGCGCGCCGGCCTGCGCGACCGCGGCGCGAAAGGGCGTGGGGTCGATCTCGGCCAGGAGCTGCCCCGCGCGCACGCGGTCGTTGAAGTCGACGAGCACCCGCGCGACGCGCCCGCTCACCTGGCTGCCGACCTGCACCTGCACCACGGGCTGCACCGTGCCCGTGGTCTCGACGGCCTCCTGCACGTCGCCCAGCGTGGCCGCCGCGGTCACGTACTGAATGGGCCTGGGGCGCTGCCTGCGCTTGAAGAGCGCCGCGCCCGCGACGGCCGCCACGACGAGCAACACCACGACCACCCGCCAGGTGCGGCGGCGCGGCTTGCCAAGATCTTCGAAGGGGTCCTGCGAGGCGGGGACGGTCATCGCTTCCTCGGCGCGACGCGCTCTATACGCAAAAACCACCGAGGCGGCATCGGGATTCCGCCCCGCGCGCGCGTCGAGGTTGCGCCGCGCGTGCGATTCGTCGCAACGTCGCCGCCCGTGCCCCCGCTCCGCATCGCAGCCGTCGAACTCCCGCAGCGCTACGGTCCGCCCGCCGAGGCCATCGGCCGCGTCGACCGCGCCCTCTCGTCACTCCGCGACGTCGACCTCGCGCTCCTGCACGAGTGCGCGCTCACGGGCTACGTCTCGCCCCAGGGCAGCTACGACCTCTCCCGCTTCGCCGAGCCCCTCGACGGCCCGACGGCGCAGGCGCTCTCGGGCCTCGCGCGCGCGCACCGGCTCTCGCTCGCCTCGACGCTGGTCGAGCGCGAGGGCGCGAGCCTCTACAACACCCTCTGCCTCTTCGACCCCGCGGGTGCGCTCGTGGCGCGCTGGCGCAAGCGGCACCCGTGGTACCCCGAGCGCTGGGCGTCGCCGGGCGACCTCGGCACGCCCGTGGTCGAGCACCGCGGGCTGCGCGTGACGGCGTGCGTGTGCTTCGACATCCACTTCGTCGCCGACGAGGCGCCCGGCGCGCTCGCCGAGGCCGACGTGCTGCTCTTCCCCTCGGCGTGGGTCGACGAGCCGGGCGGCGACGCGCGCGCGACGGCGCTGCCCGAGCTCGCGCGACGCTTCGCGCTGCCGATCGTGAACGCCAACTGGGGCTACGGAAAGCCTCCGGTGTGGGGGCAGGGGCGCTCGCGCGTCGTCGCGGCCGACGGGTCCGAGGCGCTCGCGCCGCCGGGGCGGGGCGTGCGCGCGGCCGTGGCCGAGATCGCGCCGCGAGGGTCAGCGACGGCGTAGCAGGGTGACGTACCCGCGCCAGCCGTCGCGGAAGGTGAACTCCCGCTGCTGCGCGCGCTCGAACCAGGGCGACGCGAGCGCGACGACCTGCTCGGGGCTCACGAGCGGGCACCGCTCGCCCTCGGCGCCGTGAACGCTGCCGGCCATGAGCCACCGGCCGCCGGGCCGCACGGCGCTCGCGATCTGGCGCACGTAGTCCTCGTGCGACGCCTCGGAGCAGGTCGTGAAGAGCCCCACGTCGACGAGCGTGACGAGGTCGAGCGACGCCTGCGCGAGCCCCAGGTTGCCCACGTCGACGAGCTGCGGAACGAGGTTGTAGAGCCCGCGCCGCGAGCGCTCCCACGCGAGCTTTCGCACCATGCGCACGTCGATGTCGTTGGCCCACACGAGGCCCTCGGGCCTCGCGGCCTCGGCGAAGCGCACGGCGAAGTACCCGCCGCCCGCGCCCACGTCGGCCACGTGCATCCCCGGCCTCACGCCGGCCCACTCGAGGATCAGCGAGGTCATCTCGTGGTTGCGCGCGGGCTGGTCGATGGGCACCCAGAACTGCTGCCACACCGGGTCCGAGGGGGTGCGAGGGTCCTCGCGCTGGGCCAGCACCACCTGACCGAGCGTGCTGCCCTGCGGCGCGCGCCCCGAGCCCGTGGCGAACACCGCGCCCGCGAGCACGAGGCCCGCGGCGCGCAGCGCGTCGCTCCACCGAACCCCGTTCGCTCCCACGCGCAGCCTCCTCGCCGCATGGGGCGGCTCGTTCGCACCTGCGGACGTGAAACCACTATCACGAAGCGAAATCTCGCGTCCATCGGGGCGGGCGGCGGAGCGGCTCCCGGCGTGATGAGGCATCGACGTCGCATGGGGTGCAACAAGTACCGTCCACGGGATGCATGGATGGGAGGGCACCGCGTGCCGGTCCATGCTCGCGGGCCGTGGTGACAAGATGAAAAGCCTCGAACGCGACCCGCGCGCGCCCGCCAGGGTGATCCTCGTCGACGACCACGAGCTCCTGCTCGCGGGCCTGCGCGCGCTGCTCGAGACGGAGGGCGACCTGCGCGTGGTGGGCGAGGCGAAGAGCGGCGCGGACGCGGTCTCGCTCGCGAGCGCGCTGGCGCCCGACGTGGTGATCATGGACGTGATCATGGCGGGCCTGAGCGGCGTCGAGGCGACGCGCGAGGTGCTCGCGGCGGTGCCGACCGCGAAGGTGATCGCGCTCTCGGGCAGCGCCGATCCGTCGCACGTTCGCGAGATGTTCGGCGCGGGCGCGGCGGGGTACGTGGTGAAGAGCGCGGCCGCGAACGAGGTGGTGCGGGCCGTGCGCGCGGTGCTCACGGGAGGCAGATACGTGAGCCCCATCGTCGCGCGCGACCCCGTTCACGCCCGCGCGCCCGACGCGCGCGGCGAGGGCTGGCGCCTGAGCGAGCGCGAGCGCGAGGTGCTGCGGCGCATCGCTCGGGGCAGGAGCTCGAAGGAGATCGCGGCGGAGATGGCCATCGCGGTCTCGACCGTGGAGACCTACCGCCGCCACATCGCGCGCAAGCTCGACCTGCACTCGGTCGCGGACATCACCCGCTTCGCGATCAGGCACGGCCTCGCGTCGTCGGATTGATCGGGCGCCGCGAGGGCCCGCGGGGTGCGCGGGCGTCGCAAGCGTTGCAGATCGCAGTCGCTGCGCGAGCGTGCGCTCAGCCGACGACGGGCTTGCGCCGCGACGGACCGCGCTTGCGCCGAATCATCGAGACGGCGGCCGGGGCGTGACGGCGGGGACGCTGCGACGGAGCGGCACCGGCCTCGCAAAGCCGCGCCGCGTTCGCTCGCATCGGCGAAGGGGTCGACTGCGCGGCGGGCAACGGTTGCGCACCGCCGCGGCGCCGAGGCCGACGCCGCGGGGTGCACCGAAGGGAGGGGGACGATGTCGGGAACCAACGATGCAGGGAATGCCCGGGGGATCGGGGCCGCGTCCGGCACGCTGCTGGACGAGATCTTCCGCGCGGCCGCGGAGGTGCGCGAGGCGAGGACGAGCCCCTGGGCGCGCTTCGCGCCGCACGGCCGCGAGGGCGCCTCGTGCCGCGTGGGCGTCGAGGGCGTCGCGGCCGCGAACGACGTCGACGCGCTCGTCGTCAGCGCGAGGCGCGACCTGCGCGCGCTCTTCGAGAGGGCGCGCGACGTCATGGCGCTGCTCGACGGCGCGGGCGAGGTGTCGCTCGGCAACGCCGCGATGGCCGAGGCGTTCATGTGCCCGATCGAGCACATCGAGGGCCGCGCGCTCGCCGAGTTCGTCGCGCCGGGCGACCGCGGCCGCCTCGTGGGCGCGTGCGAGGCCGCCATGCGCGGCGACGTCTCGCAGATCGAGGTGTCGCTCGCGTGCATGGGGGGCAAGGAGCACCGCGTGCTGGCGCTGTCGCTCAGCCCCGTGTGCCACGCGTCGAACGCGGCGTTCGGCCTGCTGGCGGTCGGCCGCGACGTGACCGCGCAGTGGACCCGCGACGCGCAGTTCGTACGCCTCGAGGAGCTGGCCGCGGTGGGCCAGGCCGCCGCGTGCGCCGCGCACGAGATGAACAACCCCCTCACGGCCATCATGCTCTGCGCCGAGCAGCTCGGGCACTCCGTCGAGCGCTCGGCGAACCGCGACGACGCCCTGCGCGTCGCGTGCGTCTCCGAGGCCGCGAGGCGCATCCACGACCTGGTGCGCGGCATGCTCGCCCGCGCGCCCTCGGCCGCGGACCGGCCCGCCGCCGTCTCGCTGAGCTGGGTCACCGCGCGCGCCGGTCAGCTCTGCGAGCCCGTGCTGCGCGAGCGCGGCGCCAACCTCGACCTGCGCGTCACCCCCGACACGCCGCAGGTCTGGGGGCTGCGCAGGGACCTCACGCAGGTGTTCGTCAACCTCATCACCAACGCCTGCCACGCGACGCCGCGCGGCGCCGGGCGCGTCGTCGTCGAGGTGGAGGCCGTCGAGCCCCGCGTCGTGCGCGCCGTGGTGAGCGACAACGGCCACGGCATCGCGCGCGAGGACCTCCCGCACGTGTTCGAGCCGTTCTACTCGACCAAGGCCGAGGGCGAGGGCACCGGGCTCGGCCTGACCATCGTCCGCGACGTCCTCAGGATCCACCGGGCGACCTGGAGGATCGAGAGCGCGCCCGGCGCGGGCACCCGCTTCACCATCGACTTCCCGCCCTGCAGCGCCTGAGGCCCCGATGAGCGCCGGCGTCATCGCCCACCGCGAGGGGCTGTGGTTCATCGCAGACGGCGCCGCCGTGAGCCTGCACCGCAGGCGCACCCTCGCGGCGCTGCTCCAGCGCCTCGGCGAGGAGCGCTGCGCCGCGCCCGGCGGCGCGCTCCCGCTCGACGCGCTCGTCGCCGCGGCCTGGCCCGGCGAGCGCATCGCGCGCCCCGCGGCGCGCAACCGCCTTCACGTCGCCGTGCACGCGCTGCGGTCCCTCGGCCTCGGCGCCACGCTGCACTTCCACGCCCGCGCGCGCGGCTACCTCCTCGACCCCGGGGTCCCGTTCCGGTTCGAGGACGGCGCCGCGCCCGCGCTCAGCCCAGGTCGCTCCACGTCCCGCTGTCTCGGCGGAGCGTCCTCGCCGACGCGGTGAGCGTGGCGATGACGCGCTCCAGGCAGTCGCACAGCGGCCCCGCGGCCGCCCCGTCCGCGACGAGCGCGTCGAGCTCGGGGTCGCGGCCCTCACACTGGCGCAGCGTCGCCAGCACCTCGTCGGGGCATCGCGCGTCGCGGGGCATGTTCTGAAGCTCCGCCAGCGCGCAGGCCGCCGAGACGCGGTCGTGCGTGCGCAGGTGGTCGCGCTTGTTCACCTCCAGCAGCAGCTCCGTGAAGCTCGCGAGGTCGAACCAGAGGCGCGCGTCCCCGTCGGCGCGCGCCTCGGCGGGCCTCGCGTCGCCCAGCGCCGCGCGGATGCGCGCCAGGAGCAGCCGCATCACGTGCCGGTCGTGCGCGCGGATCGAGCGCGCGATGGCGCCCGCGAGGGTCGCCGCGATGCAGCAGCCCACGGCGCGGAGGCGCGCGCGGACCGTGCGCGCGTCGGGCGGGCCGTCGCCGGTCGTCGCGCGGTGGAGCCGAACGAAGGCCGCGCGGAGCCGCAGCGCGGTCGCGGTCTCCGCGCGCGTGTCGTCGGGGCCATGCGGCAGCCCCTCGGCGTCGGCGATGAGCGCGTCGAGCGCGCGCAGGGCTCGCCGCGTCGAGTCGAGGGCGATGTCGCACGTCGCGATGCGCTGCCAGAGGACGCCGTGGCCCGCCTCGAGGAGGCGCAGCATCGCGTCGAAGTCCGTCGCCGCGACGGCGACGAAGTCCGCGATGGGGCCCGAGCGCGGCCGCCCGTCGTGCGCCGGGTGCGCGTAGTACGCGTGCACGTCGCCGAGGAGCGCGCGCGCGTCGCACGCGACGCAGCCCACCAGGGCCTCGAGCGGGTTGAGCCTCTCGGGCGACGTCTCGAGGTCCGTGATCGGCAGCGGCGGCAGGAGCGCGAGGATCTCGGCGATCCGCCTGCGCAGCGCGGCCGGGGCGCACGAGCGAGGCGGCGTGGCGGGCCGCTCCGACGGGCTCGCCTCCACCTCGGTCGTCGCGAGGAGCGCGGCCGAGTCGGGCCGCGCGGAACCGGGCGTGAACACAGCGACCATGTGGTACCCCCCCTTCTGCGTCGTGGTACTCGCCAGTGCTATCGGACGCCCGCCGCGCCGGCGTGACCGTCGCGGCGCTTAAATCGTCGGCGACCCGCCGGTGCGCGCCGCGATCGACGAGTGAACGTCCGTTGCACGCCCCCCAGCGCCCCGCGGGTCCGTCGTCTGTTTCGTGGATGGCGCCGGGGGGCGCCCGGCCCGATGCGAGCGTGCGCCAGGGGCGCGCGAGCGTGCGGGCCGCGCCGAGCGGCCGGCCGCGCCCCGCCCCTTGCCGTGGAGTGACGCTGGAGGACGACGATGACGAGAACACAGAAGAGCGACGCGCCCGCGGCGCAGCAGGGCGGCGACGGGGCCGCTGCGCACCCCTGCGAGCTCTCGCGCGCGGCGCCGACGGGCGCCCTCGACGCGCGCCCCGCGCGCGAGCACGAGGCCGAGCGATGCGCGTCGAACCGGCTCCGCGACGAGGTCATGGCGATCGTGCTCGACGACCTCAAGGCGCCCCTCTTCGCGCTCTCGTGCAGCGCGAGCCAGCTGGCCCGGATGGGCGCGGCGCGCGTCGGCACCGAGCGCTTCGGCCGGTGCGTCGCGGACATCGGCGAGGCCCTCTCGCTGTGCCACGTCGTCGTGAGCCGGCTCGCGGCGGTCGAGCGCATCGAGGAGTGCGACGGCCTGATGGACGTGCGCCCGCGCCAGGCCGCGCGCCTCATCGACACGGCGCTGCGGGTCGCGAGGCCCGTCGCCGCCTGGCGAGACGTGCGCGTCGTGACGCACGTGCGCAACCGCGCCGACTCGCTGCCGTGCGACGACGTGTGGATGATCCAGGCCCTCGCGGCGCTGCTGCTCCTCGCGATCCGCCGCACGCCGCACGGGGGCCGCGTGAGCGTGGTCGCGTCGCACACGGGCCTGGCCATGCGCGTCGCGGTGCACGACGAGGGCCCCGTGCTCTCGCCCGAGGAGGCCGCGCGGCTCTTCGCGCCGCCCGCGGTGGAGGACTACGTGGCGCCCCCTCGGGGCTTCCACGCGCGCAGGGTGATCGAGCTGCACCGCGGCGCGCGCGAGGCGCGCCCGGGGGACCCCGCGGGCATGGTGTTCGAGGCCGTTCTGCCGCTGTGAACGCCGCGACGTCGCGGCGGGCGCCTCGCGCGCCGTGACGCGCTCACGCGACGTGGGGCCGCTCGGCCCGCCGCGCGAGCGCGAGCGCCGTCGCGGCCGCCGTCGTGACGGCGGCGATGGCCGACGCGCCGCCCGCGAGGAGCGCCGTCGCGGCGCCCG
>JBDHVF010000354.1:0-7947 GCA_039809605.1 Polyangiales bacterium
CGCCGAGGGCGACCGCGCGCAGCGCGCCGCCAACGCCGCCACGCGCGCCGAGTTCACCTACCAGCGCGGGCTGCTCGACGACACCGAGCGCCTGGCGCGAGAGGCCATCGAGCTCGCGCCCGACGACAGCCCCGTGGTCACGCAGGCGAGGAACACCCTCACCAAGGTCTTCCTCGCGCGAAGGGACCTCGACCGCGGCTGGGAGTGGTCGCGCGAGAGCCTCGAGCGCGCCAGGGCGCGCGGGGCCAGCACCGAGATCCTGCGCGGGCTCATCAACCTGGGCGTCGTGGCCATCTGGCGCGGCGACCTCGACGAGGCCGTGCGCCAGCTCGGGGCGGCGCGCGCCGTGGCCGAGCACGGCGGGTCGATGATGCTCCGCGGGGTGCTCCGCGAGAACGAGGCCGTCGTGGCGCACCTCCAGGGCCGCTTCGGCGACGCGCTCCAGTGCTACCAGGAGGCCCTGGGCATCCTTACGCGCGTGGGCAACCGGAGGTTCCTCGCGCGCGTGGCGAACAACCTCGGCGAGCTCTACGTGCACGTGGGCGAGGTGACGCGCGCGCGGAGGCTCTGCGAGTACGCCGCGCAGGTGGCCCGCGGGCTCACCGGGCAGCTCGCGGCCGAGGGGCTCATGCTCCGCGCGCAGATCGAGGTGGCCGACGCGCGCACCGAGGCCGCGCGGGCCGCGCTCGCGCAGGCCCTGGCGATCTACGTCTCCGCGGGCGACGTCGAGCGGCAGGCCGGGGCGCGGCTGCTCCTCGCGCGCGCGGCCCTCGTCGACGGCGACCTCGCGCGCGCCGCGAGCGAGCTCGCGCAGGTGCCCGACCACGAGGGGATCACCGTGCGCGCCCGCGCCGAGCGCTCGCTGGCCGAGGCCGAGCTCGCCCGCGGCCGCGGCGTCGACGCGTTCACCCACGCGCGCAGGGCCCTCGAGCTCGCCGAGCAGCTCGACGACCTCGACCTGCGCTTCCTCGCCCACGTGGCGATGGCCCTCGCGCTCGTCGAGCGCGGCGACGCGCAGGCCGCGAGGCGCCACGCCGAGTCGGCCGAGGCGCTGCGCGCGGAGCTGCTCTCTCGCGTGCCCGAGGCCCTCCGGGTGTCGTACGGCGCGCAGCTCGCGCGGTCGGGCATCGGGCAGCTCGGCGCGAAGCTCGAGGTGATGGTCACCGCCGCGCCCGGGCCCCGCGTGCGCGCCGCCCCCGCGCCCGCGGGCGACGCCATGGGCCTCGTCGGCGAGAGCGCCGCCATGCGGGAGCTCCGGCGGCGCATCGCGCGCGTCGCGCCGCAGGACGTGACCGTGCTCCTTCGGGGCGAGTCGGGCACGGGCAAGGAGCGCGTCGCCGAGGCGCTGCACCAGGGCTCGAACCGCAAGGGCGGCGCGCTGGTGAAGGTCAACTGCGCGGCCCTGGCCGAGGGGGTGCTCCTCTCGGAGCTCTTCGGCCACGAGCGCGGCGCGTTCACCGGGGCCGAGCGCCGGCGCCGCGGGCGCTTCGAGCTCGCCGACGGCGGGACCATCTTCCTCGACGAGATCGGCGACGTGACGCCCGCCACGCAGGCCGCGCTCCTGCGCGTGCTTCAGGAGCGCACCTTCGAGCGCGTGGGCGGCAACGAGACCCTCAAGGTCGACGTGCGCATCATCACGGCCACCAACCGCGACCTCGCCCAGATGGTGCGCGACAAGGTCTTCCGCGAGGACCTCTACTTCCGCCTCTCGTCGCTGACCATCCAGATCCCGCCGCTGCGCGAGCGCCTCGAAGACCTCCCGCTGCTCGCGGCGCACTTCCTCGAGCGCGACGCGCGCGCGTCGGGGGCCCCGCCGCGCAGGCTCTCGGCCGCGGCGCTGCGCAGGCTCATGGAGCACCCGTGGCCCGGCAACGTGCGCGAGCTCGAGAACGTGCTGCGCGCGTCGGCCCTGTTCTCCGACGGAGACGAGATCCTGCCCGACGACCTCCAGGGGATGCCCGAGCCCGCGCGGCCCTCGCTCATGCCCTCGTCGCTGCCGCCGCCCGTGCGCGGAGGCCCCGCGGAGCAGAGCGAGGTCGACGCGGTCTACGACCGCATCCGTCACGGCGGCATCTCGCTCTTCGACATGCGCCGCGAGGTCGAGCGCGGCTGCATCGCGCGCGCCCTCGAAGAGGCACGCGGGAACATCACCCGCGCCGCGGCCCTGCTCGGGATGAAGCGCCCGCGTCTCTCCCAGCTCGTTCGGGAGTACGGCCTTGCCAAGGGCGCCGATCCCGGTGACACTCCGGAGCCATGAAGAAGCTGATGGGCTTCACCGGGGCGGTCGTCATGGCGCTCATGTTCGCGGGGTGTGCGTCGACGGGCGCCGCGAGCCAGCCCGCCATGGCGGGCGTCCGCGCGAACAACTACCTCGCGGCCGGGCCCGTGCCGCAGGACCCGAACCCCCACGGCGTGGTGATGAGCGCCAGCGAGTCGCCGCGCACGCTCGGCGACATCGATCCCCGCGCGGGCATCCCCACGCCCGAGCCCGCGGCGCCGCAGCGCGAGATCCAGTTCGCCGGGCCCACGCCGCAGGTGCCGATCCCCGGCAGCGGCCACGCGGGCATCCCCCGCGACTGAGCCCTCCGCCCGCCGCCTACTTCCTCCCGCTGTTCACGTACTCCCAGCCGAAGCGACCCTTGATGCACAGGTGGCCGTGCGTCACCGTCGAGTCGACGGGCGACGACACCTTCACCACGCGGTCGTCCTGCACGTGCAGGGTCACGGCGCAGCCCACGCCGCAGTAGGGGCACACGGTGGTGGTGGCGCGCTGGCGCTCGGGCTCCCACGTCCCCTCGTCGCGCATGCGCCTCTCCGAGCGGAACATCAGCGCCCCCGTGGGGCACACGCCGATGCAGTTGCCGCAGAAGACGCAGGCCGAGTCGGGCAGCGCCGCTTCGAACTCGGTCGCGATGCGCGCTTCGAAGCCCCGGCCCGCGACGGCGATGGCGAAGGTGTTCTGCGCGTCGTCGCCGCAGGCCTCGACGCACTTGTAGCAGAGCACGCACTTCGCGTAGTCGCGCACGAAGAGGTCGTTGTCGTCCTTCACGGGCTGCGCGACGGTGGCCGCCTCGGGGCCGAAGCGCGACGGGTCGGCGCCGTAGCGCGCGGCGTAGCCCGCGACGGTCTCCGAGAGCGACGTGTCGACCGACGACGCGAGCAGCTCGAACACGACCTTGCGCGAGAGGCGCACGCGCTCGCTGTCGGTGCGCACGACCATGCCGGCCTCGGCGCGGCGCGAGCACGACGGCACGAGCGTGCGCGAGCCCTCGAGCTCGACGACGCACACGCGGCAGACGTTCACCGGCGTGAGGTTCTCGGCCCAGCAGAGCGTCGGCGTGTCGACGCCCGCGGCCCTGCACGCGTCGAGCAGCGTCGAGCCCTCGGGCACGCGCACGGCGCGGCCGTCGACCGTCACCTCGACCAGACGCCCCGCGGGCGTCGTCACCACGGGAAGGTGCCTCACTCCGCGCCTCCTCTCCACAGCCCGAGCTTCACCACGGCCGACTCGATCGCGCTCGACGCCGTCTGCCCGAGGCCGCAGATCGACGCGTCGCGCATGCACTGCGAGAGCTCGCGCAGCAGCGCCAGCTCGTCGTCGACCGACCCCCTGGGCTCGCCCCGCGCGAGGCGCGCGACGAGCTCCTGCTGGCGCACGGTGCCCACGCGGCACGGCACGCACTGGCCGCACGACTCGTCGCGAAAGAACGCGGCGATGCGGCGCAGCACGGCCCCGACCGGAACGGCGTCGTCGAGCGCCAGCACCACGCCCGAGCCCAGCGTCGCGCCGTGGCGTCGCGCGTCTTCGAGCGTGAGAGGCATCGAGAGCGCGTCGCTCGTGACGAAGGTTCCCGCGGCGCCCCCGAGAAGCACCGCGCGCAGCGAGCGACCTTCGAAGAGCCCGCCCGCCTGTTCGAGCAGCGCGCCCAGCGTGACCCCGAACGGCAGCTCGTACACGCCGGGGCGACGCACGCGGCCCGACACGCAGAAGAGCCGCGTGCCCGGAGACTCCTTGGTGCCCACGCTTCGAAACGCGGCGGCCCCCTCGCGCACGATGAAGGGCACGTTGGCGAGCGTCTCGACGTTGTGAATGAGCGTCGGCTGCCCGAAGAGCCCCACGTCCACCGGGAACGGAGGCTTGGTGCGGGGCTCGCCGCGGTAGCCTTCGAGCGAGTTGAGCAGCGACGTCTCCTCGCCGCAGATGTACGCGCCCGCGCCGCGTCGCACCTCGACGTCGAAGCGCACCCCGCGGCCCATCACGTCGCCGCCCAGCAGCCCCTTCGCGCGGGCCTGCGCGATGGCGCGCTCGAGGCGCTCGGTCGCGAGCGGGTACTCGCCGCGCACGTAGATCCAGCCGCGCTCGGCGCCCACGGTGACCCCCGCGAGGGTCATGGCTTCGAGCACGGCGAAGGGGTCCGACTCCATGAGCACGCGGTCTTTGAAGGTGCCGGGCTCCGACTCGTCGGCGTTGCACACCACGTGTCGGTCGCGCCCCGCGGCCCTCGCCACCGCGGCCCACTTCCTCCCCGCGGGAAAGGCCGCGCCGCCGCGCCCCGAGAGCCCCGACTCGTCGAGCTCTCGCATCACCCACGCGGGGCCTACCTCCAACGCCTTGCGCAGCGCCGCATAGCCGCCGTGCGCGCGGTAGTCGTCGAGGCTCTCGGGGTCGACCACTCCGACGCGCGCGAGGACGCGCAGCTTCGCGCGGTCGGTCTGCGGCGGCACGGTAGGCGAGGGGAGCGCCACGCGCCGGGTGCGGAGGGCTTCGAGCACGGTCGCCTCGGTGGCGTGGCCGAAGGCGCGCGCGAAGGGGGCGTCGCCCGCGGCCACGAGCATCGCGGCGGGCGCCTGCTCGCACAAACCGAGGCACGGCGAGCGATGCCACGCGGTCGCGGGGTCGCGCTTCGAAGCCTCTCGCTCGGGGCCCACCGAGCGCGAGAGCGCGTCGCAGAGGCCCTCGGCGCCCGCGGCCAGGCACGCGACGTCGTCGCACACGTGGGCCACCACGGGAGGGCGCTCGGCGAGCGCGAAGAGGGCGTAGAAGCTCGCCACGCCGTACGCCTCCGCGGGCGGCACCTCGAGGCGCTCGCACACGTAGCCGAGGGCGCCCGGGGTGATCCAGCCGAAGCGCGACTGCACCGCGTGGAGCGCGGGGAGCAGGAGGTGACGTCGCGCGCGGGCCTCGCGCAGGCTCGCGTGCGGCGCGAGCGCGGGGCCGAGCGCGGCGTCGACGGCGGCGCGCTCGTCGTCGGTGGGAGGCGTTCGAATGGGGCGCAGGTCCACCGGTCACGGCTCCTGGGTGTGGGCGCTCGCGGCGCCGTGGGGCACGAGCCTCTCGACGCGCACCGCGGCGGCCTTGAACTCGGCGGTGCCCGACCTCGGGTCGGTGGCGTCGATGGTGAGCGCGTTGGTGTCGACCTCGTCGGGAGAGTGAAAGGTCATGAACACCAGCCCCGCGCGCAGCCCCGGGTCGACCCTCGCGGGAGCTTCCACCGCGCCGCGGCGCGAGACGACCCGCACGCGCTCGCCGTCGCGCACGCCGAGGCGGGCCGCGTCGTCGGGCGAGAGGTCCACCGTCTCGCCCCGTCGCATCGGCGAGCGGAACCCGCCCGACTGCACGCCCGTGTTGTACGAGTCGAGCCGACGGCCCGTGGTGAGCGTGAGCGGGAACTCGTCGCTGAGCGCGTCGACGGGCTCGGCGTGCTCGACGACCGAGAAGGGCGCCGCGGGGCCCACGCGCGGCTCGGCCCAGAGCCTCGCGTGCAGGAACGGCGTGCCCGGGTGCGACTCGTCGGGGCACGGCCACTGGATGCCGCCGAGCGCGTCGAGCCTCGCGTAGCTCATCCCGCGGTGCATCGGGCTGAGCGCGCGCATCTCGTCCCAGAGGGCCTCGGGCGTGGGGCGGCCGAGGTCCCTGCCCATCCGTCGCGCGAGGTCGGCGAGGATGTCGATGTCGTCGCGCGTGCCCTCGAGCGGCGCCATCGCGCGGCGCACGCGCTGAACCCTCCGCTCGCTGTTGGTGACCGACCCATCGCTCTCGCTCCAGCTCGACGACGCGGGGAGCACCACGTGGGCGAGCTCCGCGGTCTTCGTGAGGAAGATGTCTTGCGCCACCATGAACTCGAGCCCTTCGAGCAGCCGCCGCGTGCGCCCCGAGTCGGCCTCGCTCTGCGCGGGGTTCTCGCCGAGCACGTAGAGCGACCGGAGCGCCCCGCGGTGCATGGCCTCGAACATCTCGCTGAGGTGCCAGCCCTTCTTCGCGGGGATCGCGCAGCCCCAGAGCGCCTCGTAGCGCGCGCGCACGGCGTCGTCTTCGACGTCTTGAAAGCCCGGGAGCTTGTGCGGCAGCGCCCCCATGTCTCCGCCACCCTGCACGTTGTTCTGCCCGCGCAAGGGGTTGAGGCCCGAGCCCCAGCGCCCGACGTGCCCCGCGGCGAGGCCCAGGTTGATGAGCGCCAGCACGTTGTCGACGGCGTTGTGGTGCTCGGTGATGCCGAGCGTCCAGCAGAGCACCGCGCGGTCGGCGCGCGCGTAGTCGCGGGCCAGGCGCCGGATGAGCTCCGCGGGCACGCCGGTGACCGCCTGGGCCCGCTCGGACGTCCACGCGCGCACGCCCTCGCGCCACGCTTCGAAGCCCACGGTGGCGTTGCGGATGAACGCGTCGTGGGTGAGGCCCTCTTCGACGATCACGTGGCCGACGGCGTTGGCGAGGGCGATGTCGGTGCCCACGCGCAGCGGCACCCACGCGTCGGCCCACCTCGCCGACGACGTGCGCCGCGGGTCGACCACGTAGAGCTTCGCGCCGCGGTGCACGGCCTTGAGCACGTGGTGAAAGAAGATCGGGTGCGTCTCGCGGGCGTTCGAGCCCCAGAGCACGACCACGTCGGTCTCCTCGACCTCGGCGTACGAGCTCGTGCCGCCGCCCGCTCCGAATACCGTCGCCAGACCGACGACGCTCGGGGCGTGTCAGGTGCGGTTGCAGCTGTCGACGTTGTTGCTCCCGATGACCGCGCGCGCGAACTTCTGCGCGAGGTAGTTCACCTCGTTGGTGGCCTTCGAGCACGAGAACATCCCGAACGAGCCGGGGCCGTGACGTCGCACCGACGCGCCCAGCCCCTCGGCCGCGCGCGAGAGCGCCTCGTCCCAGGTCGCGGGGCGGAGCCTCCCCGAAGCGTCTCGAACCAGCGGTTCCGTGATGCGAGCGAGCGCCATGGTGACACCTCGGCCGTGATCGTACACCCCCCAGAGTCGCAGGGGTTCGTGGCGAAGTGACACAGCCCCCGAGGCTTCGTGTTGCGGGGGTGACGGTTGACGGCGCGCGGCACTCCGTGCTCGAAGCACCCCGTCAACCCGCCGCGCTGCGGAAGGAGAACACATCCCTATGCGTCGTATCGAATGGTTCCTTGCAGTCGTCGCGATGTCGGCCGCGTGCAGCACGCCCACGAGCTCGGGCCCTGGCCCGCAAGGCGACGCCGAGGTCGACGCCTCGCAGCCCGACGTGGCCGACGACGCCTCTCCCGACGCGCCCTCCGACGCTGCCCCCGACGGCACCCCGCAGGACTCCGGCCCCGACGTGACGCCCGTCGACGTCGAGACGGACGCGCCCTCCGACGCGACGCCCGACGCGCCCGTCGACGCGACGCCCGACGCGCCCGCCGACGCGACGCCCGACGCGCCCGCCGACGCGACGATGGACGCGACGATGGACGCGACCGTCGACGCGACCGTCGACGCCTCGCCCGACGTCGCCGTGGACGCGTCGCCCGATGTCGCCGCGGACGTCACGCCCGACGTCGCCGCGGACGCACCGGTCGACGCGGGCGGCCCCGCGATGGAGCTCTGGGTGCTGCGCGTGGGCACGGGCACGGGGTCGCTCACGAACGCGTCCACGGCG
The DNA here is from genome assembly GCA_039809605.1 of Polyangiales bacterium. GTDB lineage: Bacteria > Myxococcota_A > Polyangia > Polyangiales > CAISKJ01. The sequence continues at coordinate 7,895 of JBDHVF010000354.1, forward strand.
GTGTTCCTCGAGCGGCGCTCGGCGGCCGACGGGTCGATGCGCGGCGCGACGGT
>JBDHVF010000355.1:0-7895 GCA_039809605.1 Polyangiales bacterium
GTCGCCCTCGCCCGCGCGCTCGAGCCACGCGGCGGCGAGGCGGTGTCCGAGCGCGCGGTCGTGGTCGGTGAGCATGCCGTCGGCGGCGTCGCGGAGCTGCGGGCTCTGAAAGACGTACTCCTGGTCGCCCGAGAAGCGCCCGTCGGGAACGGGCACGACGAGCTCACGCTCTTCGAGGGCGGCGAGCCACTCGGGGGTGCGCCCGGCGGCGTCTTCGTTCAAGAGCGCCGCGACGCCGCCGCGCCAGAAGTGCTCGCCGAAGACGCTCGCCGCGCGCAGCACCCGCCGCGCGCCCGGGTCGAGCGCGCCAAGGCGGGCGTGCACCATGGCGAGCACGGTGCCCGGCAGCGCGACGCCGCGGCCCGCGGCCACCGAGGCGATGAGCTCCTCGAGGAAGAACGCGTTGCCGCCCGAGCGCTCGACGATGCGCGCGAGCACCGGCCCCTCGGCGCGCTCGCCCAGGCAGTGCCGCGCCAGCGTCTCGACGGCGCCGCGCGTGAGGGGCCCGAGGCGTATCTCCTGCACGCCGCGCTCGACCCACAGGTGCGGGAAGACGTCGTGCGCCTCGGTGCGCCCCAGGGCCAGCACCATGAGCGGCGCCTCGCGCGACGAGCGCAGCGCCGCGTCGACGTGGCGCAGCGAGGGGACATCCCCCCACTGCAGGTCCTCGATCACCAGGAGCACCGGGGACGCGCGGCACTCGGCGGCGACGAGGTCCTCCCACGCGCGGCGCATCTGGGCGGCCATGAGCGCGGGGTCGAGCCTCGCCAGTCTGAGCTGCGCGCTCGACGAGTCCGAGAAGCTCGTGCCCGCGATCTCCCCGAGGAACTCCGCCACGCGCTGCTGATCCGCCGGCGCGACGGTGCGGGCCACGCGCGCGCGGAGCTTCTGCCTGCGCACCGGCACGCTGTCGCTCGCGACGATGCCCGCGAGGCGCCGCACCAGCGGCGCGAGCAGCACGAAGGGGGCGCCCGCGTGCTGGGGGTCGCCCCGCGTCGACCACACCTGGAGCTTGGGGTGCTTCTCGCCCGCGAGCCGTTCGAACTCGTGGCGCACGCGCGACTTGCCCGTGCCCGCGGCGCCCGTGACCAGCACCGCGCGCGCGACGGGCTCCTCGACGCACTCGTCGAGCGTGGCCGCGAGCGTGGCGAGCTCGCGCCGACGGCCCACGCACGGCGTCGCGCGCCCCACGAGCGGGCGCGCCGTGCTCACCACCTCGCGCTCGCCCACGAGCTCGTAGCCCTCGCGGGCCTTGGCGATCTCGAAGCGCGCGTCGAGCAGCGCCGCGGCCACCTCGGCGAGCCTGATCGCCCGCGGCCCCGGCGCGCTCTCGCGCGGCCCCTCGCCCACCGCGTCGTGCAGGAGCCCCGACGCCAGGTCGATCACCTCGCCGATGGCCCCGTGGCCCGACTCCTCGCCCCACCCCGTCGCGACGGCGATGGTGGCGTCGCTGGCGAGGTCGCGCAGCGCGAGGGCGCAGCGCGCGGCGCGGGCGGCCTGGTCGGTGGCGGCACCCGACCCGCGCAGCACCACCATGGCCATCGAGCCCCAGAGCACTTCGAACTCCGCGCCGAACGACTCGGCCGCCGCGCGCAGCGTGCCGAAGGTGACGCCCCGCTGCGCCGACTCGCGCGCGAGGAGCACCACCGAGAGGAGCCTCCGCTCGGCGTCTCCGAGCCCCTGCGGCGCGGCCGCGGGCGGGCTCGTGGGGCCGTCGAGGTCGAGGCTCGTGACCGCCTCGGCGCCCGGAGAGGTCTCGACCGCGAAGGGGTCGGTCATCGCCGGGTCGGTGCGCTTGCCGTCGAACGAGAGCGCCTTCGCGGCGGCGACCATGAGCGGCGAGGTGCGCGCGGGCCGCGCGAAGGGCTCGAGCGCGCGCACCACGGCGTCGGCGTCGGGCAAGCGGTCGGCGGGCTCGCGCGCGACCATGCGCGCCACGAGGTCGTCGAGCCCCTGGGCCACCGAGGGGAGCGTGGCCCTCACGCGCGGGCAGTCCTCGAGCAGGGTGCGCCCGAGCAGGGCCTCGACGCTGTCGCCCTCGACGGCGGGGCGGCCCGTGAGGCACTCATAGAGCACGCAGCCGAGCGCGAACACGTCGGCGCGCGCGTCGATCTCGGCCGCGCCGCGCACCTGCTCGGGGGCCATGAAGCCCGGCGTGCCGAGGATGGTGCCCACGCGCGTCGACGCGCGCCGCGTGAGGGTGGGCACCCTCGCGATGCCGAGGTCGAGCACCTTGATGCGCCCCACGTCGCCCGACGGGAGGAAGAGGTTCGCGGGCTTGATGTCACGATGTACGACGCCGAGGCGGTGCAGCTCGGCGAGCGCGGCGGCGACGTGGGAGCCCACGGTGAGCGCGTCGTCGAAGGGCATGGCCCCGCGGTCGAGTCGGTCGGCGAGGGTCTCTCCGTCGAGCCACTCCATCGCGAGCCACGGCGCGCCGTGCGACATCACCCCGTGGGCGACGTAGCGCACGATGCCCGGGTGGTGCTGCTCGGCCAATAGCCTCGCCTCGCGGCCGAAGCGCACGAGGTCCGACCCGTCGACGCCGCCCATCACCTTGAGGGCGATGGCCTCGCCCGTCGTGCGGTCGTGCGCGCGGTAGAGCGTGCTGTAGCTGCCCGCGTTGGCGACCTCGTCGATGACGAAGCGTCCCGCGATCTCGTCTCCCGGCACCATCGGCGCGCACGGTAACACGGCGCGCGGCGGGGGTTGCAGGGGCGGCCACGGTGGCAGAGGTTGCGCGCGGCCGTCGCGGCATCAGCGCGAGGCCGCGCGGAGGGGGCGAACGACTGTGCGGAGGGGGCGAACGACTGCGCGGAGGGGGCGAACGACTGCGCGGACGGGGAGAACGGCTGTGCGGACGGGGAGAACGGCTGTGCGGACGGGGAGAACGACTGCGGCTACGGAGTTGGGCATGATCCGCTCGGCAGTGCGGCGTCGGTCAGCGCGCGCCGGGGTCTGCGAGCCACGCGGCGAGGGCGTCGGCGTCGAGATCCAGCACCACGTCGCCGAGGCGCGTCGGGCCCACGGTGCCGAGCCTCGTGCGGAGCGTGGCGCGCTCGGCCTTCGTCAGCGAGCGCTTCAGGCGCCGCTCGAACAGGTGGGCCAGCGGCGCGAGACCCGTCATGAGGCCCTTGGCGACGCCCTTGTCGTGCGCCTCGTCGAGGATCTTGTCGGCTCGTCGCTTGATCGCTTCCACTCGCTCGCTCATCGGGCCCTCCGTGCGTCGTCGCCGCAGGAACTCTACCACCGCCCGCGCTGCCTTCCGCTCCCAGGCCGACAGTGGCAGCGCAGCGAGCTCGGCCACCGCGCGCTCGAGCAACCTGTCGCGGCCCATCAGGCGCAGCGGCAGCGTCGCGCGGGTGACGGGCAGCTCTGGCACCACCACGACGCGCATGCCCGTGAGCGCGAACGTCACGTCGTAGAAGCCCGCGGGCCATGTCCTCGCGCGGCGAGCGTGCATCTTCGCGAGCGCCTGCGTGGGGCGCCCCGCGCAGACGACGTAGAGCGGCGGCAGCGGCACGCGGGCGCGCGGTCGATGGCGTCGCGCCCGCAGCGTCAGCTCCTGGTGCCACGCGAGGTGCTTGCGCGCGAGCTCACGGAGCTGCGCGACGGACGGCGGGTTGTGGACGCACTCGTAGGCGCTGCGGCGCGACGTCATGCGCCCGAAGAGGCCGCGCCCGCGCAGCAGCGCCCGGCCCGCGGGCGTGGGCGTGAAGGTCACGTCGACGAACTGCGCGGGGAGCGCGACCTCCACCTGGCGCTCGACCGTGCCGCAGTCCTCGAGCAGCAGTTCGAGCATGTCCTTGGCGAGCAGGTCGAAGGGGCTGGTCACGGGCCCGCGCACTCGCAGCCGACGTGCCGCCTGGGAATTCACGAGCGAACGCGCGAGCGGGGGTGGCGGAAACGGGTGGCGAGGGGGTGGCGGAGGGGCGGCGGCCGCCACCCGTGGTGGCCGCTGGATGCGCGAAGCGCCTGTCGTACCGCGAGGGTACCCGGAAGACGCGTGACGCGAGCGGGGCAGCGGCGACGAGCGCTGGGAGTGCTCCGGAGGCAGCGCGTTGGAGGCCCGATTCCCTCGGGGGGGCTCACGTACTTGTGCGCGCTCGCCCGCGCATCCGCACGAGGCGGTACGATTGGCGCGCCATGGAGATCACCTCGAACGCCGGCCGCGCCGCGCTTCTCGTCGCTGCGCTCGTGGGGTGCACGAGCACGGTCCGAGCGAGCGTCGGGCCGAACCCCATCTGGACGGTCGAGGAAGATCCGGTCGCGCTGCGCCGACGACTCGCGGCCCGTGAGGCCGAGCGCCGCGCGGCTTCCGAAGCCGAGTGTGGCGCGTTCACGCGGGAGCTCGAAGCCGCGTCCGGGGGCACGCCGACGCTGCCGCCGGAGATCGGAGAGGCGCTCGCGCTGGCGGAACCACTCGTCCTTGCCGGACTGGCGCGCCCGGATTGGGAGCGGAGCTGGCCGACGCTCGTGCGCAGGGTCATCGACACCTCCGACGCGGTGGAGGGCCCCCCTCCGAGCGTGAACGCATGGTTTCGCGTCGAGTCTGTCTGGCACGAGCTACTCCTCCGTGATCGCCGGAGGGCGCGCACTCTCGTCCTGCGGGATCGCATGCGTCGATGTCGTGCGGAAGGCCGCACGTGCGATGGATGCGACGTGCATACGCTCAGCCGGTCGGAGCTGACGCCAATCTCTTCGGAAGACGCGCGTCGCGCGTCGCGGCTCCTCTACAGGGGAGCGGACGGGCATCTCGACCCGCACGTGCCGCTGATGCTGGCCTGGGTTCGTGAACCTGAAGCGGCCATCGCCGCCCTGGACTCGGTCGCCACCGCGGACGCGACCGAGGCACTGCGCCGCCCGGCGCTGCTTCTGGCCGCGCGAGCAGCGATCGAGCGCGGGGATCCGGACGCCGCGATGCTGCGTCTGCGTCGCCTTCGCGCCGTTGAGCCCCCGCAACGCGCGCCCGACCCCGCTGCGGACCTCCTCCTCGGGATGCTTCATCTTCTCGCGGGGCGCGCGGTAGATGCGCGAGAAGCGCTCGCGCGCGCCGCCGGGGAAGCACCCGTTGGGGCCGCGGGCGAAGCAGCGCGACGGCTCCTCGCAGCGCCGTCCGCGACGTCGCCGGAGCCGCCCCGAACTCGTCCATAGCTTCGGGGGTAGCGCACCATCACCCGCGCGATTTACGTACCTTCGTCTCGATGCGGCGCCTCTCGCTCATGACCCGCGTGATCGTGATCGTTGGCGTCGCGTGCTGCGCGCCACGACAGCAGAGGTGTGTGTGTCGTACCGCGAGTGCGGGCGGACGACGCGTGACGCGAGGGCGGCGCGGAGGCGGGCGCAGCGAGTGCTCGACGGGGCGGCGCGTTGGAGGCCCTAATCCCCCGTAGCGCCGTCGAGGTCCACGGGATCGTTCACCGGACCGGTTGTCGCCACCACCGGTCCGGTGAACGCGTCACCTATGCTGCGAAATGCACGAGAGCGCACCGCACGCACCGCATCTCGAGCGCCGCGTTGTCAACGGTGGCCGTCCTGACGCGCGGCTCTCTCCCGCGCCTCCCGCAGCGCCGAAGCGTACAGCGCCTCGACGCGCGCCCACGTCGACTCCATCGGCTCGCCGAGAAGCGTGAGAGCCGCCGCGGCATTCCAGAGCGCGGGCCGACGATCCATTCGAGCGAGGTCGTCGCTCACAGCGTTCCAGTGTTCGGGCCAACGGTCCGCTGGAACGAGATCGCCGCCGGTCGCGGCGTACGCGACGGCATCCCACACGCACGCCCAGAGCGACACGTGGCCGGGCACCGTCGCGCCGAGCCACGCCTCCACGCTCCCCAGCGCCGACTGCAACGCCGACGTGTCCGCCTGCCCGTCGCACCACATCTCGGCCGTCGCGAGCGCCTGCGACAGAACTTCGTCCGAAGGCGGCGTTACGCGCTTCACCTCGTCGTACGCCATGCGCGCGACGGTGAGCAGGGCACGGGCGACGGCTGGATCGGGGGCTCCCACAGCGCCGAGGGTACACGCACCGCGGCAGCATCGCGCCGTGCGCCCGCTCGACGACGGCAGTGTAACTGCGCCTCGAGCCGCGCGACGGCAAAGTCAGGCGGTGCTCCGCGACGCTGCCAGCGCTCGAAGCGCGGTTCGACCGCGACGCTGCCAGCGCGGGTCGCGCGCTGCGTCGCACGCTCGTCGACGACCTCGCGGATGCGCCGCGGCTCCACGGAGCCGCGGCTGGCCTCTCGCTGGCAGCGCCGCGATCGAACCGCGCTTCGAGCGCTCGCAGCGTCGCGGATGCGCCGCGGCTCTGCGGAGCCGCGGCTGGCCTCTCGCTGGCAGCGCCGCGGTCGAACCGCGCTTCGAACGCGGCGGCATCGGAACGCCAACCCCTACGAACCACCGGCCCATGCGCGACGTTGCGAGGGGAGCTCGTTGCGCAACCCGTGAGTCGGAGGCCCCGATGGCGCCGCTACGAGACCGCGTACCCCGTCGCGGCGCGGCGCGCGGGAGACTTGAACGCGAGCACGATGCGGTCGCGTGGGACGCCCGCGGCGACGAGGTCGGGCGCGATCCCCTCCTCGGTCTGGTCGTGCTGGATCCAGAGCTTGCCGTCGATCACGTCGACGTGGGCGAGCGTCGTGTGGACGTGGTGCCGCCCGTCCCACCCGACGACCACCAGCAGGTAGCGGTCGCGCTCGCGGTCGAACACCGCTTCGAAGCGAAGCGTGGACTCGGGCCCCGGGCGCTGCTCCCACGCCCGCAGCACCGCCATCGTCGCGGCCCGATACTGCTCTACGGGATCCATCGCACGATCACCTCTCGCTCCGGGTCGTAGGATACGAGCCGCCGGATCTGCCGCGCCAGCACCATGCGGGCGACGCCCGACTCGAACACCTCGGTGCGCACCTCCTCCGAGACGGCGAGGAAGAGCTCGCGCTCGGGGTCGACCTCCGCGAGCACCTCGCGGTACACGACGAACTGACCCACGGCGGCGTGCAGGTCGGCGAGCTCCGACGGCCCGCTGAAGCTCTTGATCTCGACCGCGATGCGCCGCGGCCCCTTCTCCGCCGCGAGCAGGCGCTCCGCCGCGAGGTCGACGTAGAGGTCGTCGCCGGCGTAGCGCAAGTGAAGCGGATCAGCGGTGATGGTCCATCCATCGGCGACGAGGGCAGCGCGCACGGCGTCGTGGTCGCGATCGTGGGCGGGCATGCGCCGGGTGTCTACCCCGACCAGGGCAGGCTCGTCCACGCATCGGCGTCCGACCGCGCGGCGGTCGCTGCACGTGCTGGTGCAGCACGCGCTGGCGTCGAGCCCCGTCGAGGAGGTCCGTGCGATGAACCCGACGACGGTGTTCGATCTGCTGCTCCGTCACTCCGCGCTGACGTGCGTCGAAGCCGGGCAGCTCACAATGCGGGGTTGGGCGCGATCTCCGCAGCGGTGCGGCGCCGGTCAGCGCGCGTCGGGGTCTGCGAGCCACGCGGCGAGGGCGTCGGCGTCGAGATCCAGCACGACGTCGCCGAGGCGCGTCGGCCCCACGCTGCCGAGCCTCGTGCGGAGCGTGGCGCGCTCGACCTTCGTCAGCGAGCGCCCGAGGCGCCGCTCGAACTGGTGGGCCAGCGGCGCGAGACCCGTCATGAGGCCCTGGGCGACGCCCTTGTCGTGCGCCTCGTTGAGGATCTTGTCGGCTCGTCGCTTGATCGCTTCCACTCGCTCGCTCATCGGGCCCTCCGTCCGTCGTCGCCGCAGGAACTCTACCACCGCCCGCGCCGCCCTCCGCTCCCAGGCAGACGGCGGCAACGCGGCGAGGTCTGCCACCGCGCGCTCGAGCAACCTGTCGCGGCCCATCAGCCGCAGCGGCAGCGTCGCGCGGGTGACCGGCAGCTCTGGCACCACCACGA
>JBDHVF010000356.1:0-7885 GCA_039809605.1 Polyangiales bacterium
CGGCGGCGCCGCGGTCGGAAACACCTGCGGAACAGGGGCGAGCGGCCCGTACGAACGCTGCGCCGTCGGAGGCGGTGTGGCCTCGGGCGTGGCCGCGAGCGCTCCGTGCGCAGGGCTCGGGGCGCGCGCGTCGAGCGCCGCGAGCACGCGGGCCGCGAGCTCGTCGGGCGGCGGGGCCGCGTAGTCGGCGCCCGCGCGCGCGACCGAGCGGACGGTCTGACGCGCCTCGTGGCGCAGGTCACGGCACGCGTCGCACACGGCGAGGTGCCGCGCGGCGTCGGGGCTCACGTCGCCGTCGATCCACGCGGCGAGCTCGTCGCGAAAGCGCGCGCAGTCTTGCTGGGTGTCGTTCATGGCTTCCTCACAGGTCGTCGGGCAGGGCGGCGCGGAGCCGTTCGAGCGCGCGGCTCACGCGCTTGCGCGCGGCGGCCTCGTCGATGCCGCACGCGTCGGCCACCTCCCGGAACGAGAGCTCCGCCTCGTAGCGCAGCACCAGGGCGTCGCGCTCCGAGGGCTTGAGCTGCTCGAGGGCGTCGCGCACGCGCTCGGCCCTGCGTCGCACCGCGAGCAGGCTGTCGGCCCCCGGCGCGCCGTCGCCGTCGGCGTGCACGAGGCGCAGCCGGGCCTCGCGGCGCTGGCGGGTCTCCTGGCGCCGCGCGCAGACGTGCCGCGCGATGCCGTAGAGCCACGCGCGCACCGACGACTCCCCGCGAAAGCCCCGCATCGCGTCGTACGCGGCGAGCAGGGTCTCCTGCGTGGCCTCCTCGGCCTCGGCTTGAGAGCCGAGCCACGCCATGCAGAGCCGCCCCACGGAGGCGCCGTGCGTGCGCGCGCAGTCCGCGAGGGCGGCGCGGTGGTCCCCGCGGGTGATCGCCTCGGCGATCGGGTCTGGAGCTGTTTCTGGTGACGGCATTTCCGCGCCCATCATCGCCCCCATGTGGCGATGACCTCCGCGGATGTGACAGGAAATCGTCCGGCGGTCTTTGGAGCCCTCGCGGCCCCTCCCCGCCCGCTACCCGTTGCCTCGCAGCAGGAACCAGTACACGGCGAAGGCCACGGCCGCGATGATCGCCAGGGTGACCACCGTGTTGGTCATGCCCGCGGGAGCCTCCGCGGCGACGGGCTTCTTCTCCTCGACCTTCGGGGGCGCGGGCTTCGCCTCGACCTTCTTCTCCTCGGCCTTCTTCTCCTCGGCCTTCGCTTCGGGCTTCGTCTCGTCGGCCTTCACGACCAGGGGGCCCGCGCCGGTCTGCGGCGCCTCGGGCTTCGTCTCGGGCTTCGCGGGCTCGACGTGCGAGGGCTCCTTGCCCGTGACGGGCTCCGAGACCTTCTCCTCGGCCTTCTCCGTGGGCTTCACCTCGGGGTGAGCCTCCTCGGTCTTCGCCACGGCGGGCCGCTCGTCCGACCGACGCTCGGCCATCTCCTCGGCGACCTTCGCGGTCCTCGCGATCGACGCCTCGGGGAGCTTCTCCTCGGCCTTCACCGCAGGCTCCGCGGGCTTCTCTTCGGGCTTCTCTTCGGCCTTCGTCTCGGCCTTCGCTTCGGGCTGCTCCGCGGGCTTCTCCTCCGCGCGCAGCGCCTCCATCTTCGCGGCCTCGACCTTCGGGGCCTCGACCCTGGCCTCGGGCTGCTCCGCGGGCTTCGCGGGCTCGGGGGCCTTCGCCTCGGGCTGCTCCGCGGGCTTCGCGGGCTCGGGGGCCTTCGCCTCGGGCTGCTCGGCGGGCCTGGGCGACTCGATCTCGATGGGGCGCGTCGACGGCGGCGGGGGCACCGACGCGGTCCTGGTCGTGAGCGAGCGCGGCGGGGGCGAGACCCTCGGCTGCGAGGGGCGCGGCACCTCGGGCTTCGGCTCCTCGACCTTCGCGACGGGCTCCGCGGGCTTCTCCGCGGGCTTCTCCGCGGGCTTCGCCTCGCCGGGCTCTTCGAAGGTCTTGAGCTTCTCGAGGGCCGTGTCGATCTCGCTGCGGGTCGCCACCTTGGTGGGGCCCTCATCGGCCTTCTTGCCCTCTTCGCGCGCGACGGCGAGGGCCTGCTCGAGCATGCCCGCGGGCGCGGCCACGCCCATGATGGTGGCCTTCTGCGTGGGCACCGGCGCGGCGTCGGGCTTGCGCGGCGCGGCCTCGTTCACCTGCCGCAGCGCCTCGCCGAGGAGCGCGTTCATCTGGCGCATCATCGTGCGGTCGGCGTCGGGGGGCATGTCCTTCGCGGGCGTGGTCGCGCCGAAGAACGCGCTCTGCACCTCGCCGCCCGAGGGCGGCGGCACCGTGGCGCCCGTGCGAATGTTCTCGAAGTGAGGCCCGGCGTCTTCGCCCTTGAGCGCGACGATGCGGTCGATCACGGGCTGCGACGACTCCTCGAGCTTGAGGAAGCGGATGCCCATGCCCGCGGGGTTGTCGGGCGTGGCCTCGGCCTCCTCGCGGCGCTTGACCACGCGCCCCACGGCGGAGATCACGGGCGTGGCGTCTTCGAGCAGGATCTCGACCTTGAGCAGCGTGCCGAGCGCCGGGGGCTTCGGGCTCTTGATCCACATGCCGCTGCGGGAGATGTCGCGCGAGTACTTCTCGATGAACTCATCCAGCGTGCGGCTCTTGTACTTGGCCCGGAGCACCGGGGCCTTCACGCGCTGGTCCTTCTTCGTGTCTTCCGCCATGACGCTCCATCAACTCCAGCGCGCCGCCGTCGGTCATCGTCGGGAGTGGGTGAAGACCCCTCGAGGGCGCGGCGCGCATTCTCGCAGAAGGACCCCGTCGAAGACCAGTTCAGAGTGAGCGCCGGCCCTCGAGCGCCCGGCCCAGGGTGATGGGGTCGACGAACTCGAGGTCGCCGCCGTGGGGCACGCCGCTCGCGATGCGGGTGGTGGTGACCCCCACGCTGCGCAGCGCCTCGGCGAGGTAGAGCGACGTGGCCTCGCCCTCGACCGTCGGAGGCGTCGCCAGGATGACCTCGCGCACCCCCTCCCGCCGGATGCGCTCGATCAGGGGCGCGAGCGGGAACTCCGCGGGCCCCACGCCGCCCAGCGGGTCGAGCAGCGCGTGCAGCACGTGGTAGCGGCCCGCGAACACCCGCGCCCGCTCGATCGCGTCGGCGTCCATGGGCCGGGCCACCACGCAGAGCGCGTCGGTCGCGCGGCGGGGGTCTGCGCAGATCGCGCAGAGCTCCCGCGAGGTGTACGCGCCGCACGAGGCGCAGCGGCGCACGCGCGACGAGAGCGTGGCGAGGCTCTGCCCGAGCGCCCTGGCGAAATCACCCTCCGCCGAGAGCATGTGGAACGCGATGCGCCGCGCGGACTTCTCCCCCACGCCCGGCAGGCGCACGAGGAGCTTCACGAGTTCAGCGATGGGGTCGGCCCCGTCGTCCGTGTTCATGAGAAGGCGCGCAGTCTACACCCCGCGGTCAGGTGATGCCCGGGATCTTCAGCCCGCCGGTGGCCTTGGCGATCTCCTTCTCCATCTCCTCGGCGGCGAGCTTCAGGGCGGAGTTCACCGTGCCCGCGACGGCGTCCATCGCGAGCTCGCGGTCGCTCGCGATGAGCTCGGGGTCGACCTCGATGCGCGTGACCTCGCGGCCGAGGGTGACCGTGACCTTCACCTTCTCGTTGGCGCCCGTGGCCGTCACGGTGCGGTCCTTGTTGGCCTTCTGCGCCTCGTCGACCTTGCGCTGCAGCCAGGCCGCCTGCTTCATGAGCTCGTTGATGCCACCGCGGAACTGCTGGATCGCCATCGTCGTGCACCCGTCGCTGGGGGAATGAAGGGACGCGGACCGTACATCGTTCCGAGCGCGGGTGGAACCCGGTGCGCGCACCGCGGGGCGCGGCGCAAGGCGGTCGCGAGACCGCGCGGTGCGCCCTCCTTGCGAGAGCGCGTGGAACGTTCGATGCGTTCCGTGAGCCATGCGCGCCGGGGAGCGCGCGGCTCATAGGAGGCACGAAAATGACGACCGCGAGAGAGTTCTGCAATCGCACCGTCTACACCGTTCGCAAGGGCGACAGCGTGCTCGAAGCGGCCCGCCGCATGCGCGAGCACCACATCGGCGACGTGGTCATCATCGACGACAAGGACGGCCTGCGGGTGCCCGTGGGCATCCTGACCGACCGCGACCTCGTGGTGAGCGTGCTCGCCGGCGCGCCCGAGCACATCGCCACGCTGCAGGTCGGCGACGTGGTGACCGAGCGGCTCATCGTCGCGCGCGCCGAGGACTCGGTCGACGACGTGGTCAAGCGCATGCAGGCCCACGGCATCCGGCGCATGCCCGTGGTCGACGCGAAGGGCGGGCTCTACGGCATCATCGCGTTCGACGACGTGCTCACGTCGATCGCGGGCCAGCTCGCCGACCTCGGGCGGCTGCTCGGGCGCGAGCGCCACCGCGAAGAGGTCCAGCGGAGCTGACGCTCACCCCTTCACCACGCCGATCGGGCGCAGGCGCGCGACCTTGCGCGCGATGCCCGCGGCGTGCACCACCTCCACCACCCGGTCCACGTCTTTGTAGGCCAGCGGCGCCTCCTCCGCGAGCTCGGCGTTCGTGGGGCAGCGCACGAACACCCCGCGCGCCTCGAGCTCCTTGCGCAGCGCGTGGCCCGCGACGCGCCGCTTCGCCTCGCCGCGGCTCATGGCCCTGCCCGCGCCGTGGCACGCGCTCGACAGCGAGCGCTCGGCCGCGTCGTCGGTGCCGACCAGCACGTACGACGCCGTGCCCATGCTCCCGGGGATGAACACCGGCTGCCCCACGCCCCGGTACGCCTCGGGCAGCTCGGGGCTCGACGGCCCCAGCGCGCGCGTCGCGCCCTTGCGGTGCACGCACACCTCGACGCCCGCGAAGCGCTCGACCTTCGCCGTGTTGTGCGCCACGTCGTAGACGACCCGCAGCGACGCGCCCTCGCCGAAGAAGCGCGCGAAGACCTCCCTCACCCGCCAGGTGATCACCTGGCGGTTGGCCGACGCGAAGTTCGCCGCGGCGCACATCGCCGAGAAGTACGCGCGGCCCTCGGGCGACGAGAACGGCGCGCACGCGAGCTGCCGGTCGGGCAGCGCGAAGCCGTACGCCGCGAGGCGAGCGTCCATGAGCCGCACGTAGTCGGTGCACACCTGGTGGCCGAGGCCCCGCGAGCCCGTGTGGATGAGCACCGTCAGCGCGCCCCTCGCGAGCCCGAGCCGCTCGGCGGCGCCCGCGTCGAAGACCTCGTCGACGACCTGCACCTCGAGGAAGTGGTTGCCCCCTCCGAGCGTGCCGAGCTGGTCGGCGCCGCGCTCGCGGGCGCGCGCCGAGACCGCGCGCGCGTCGGCGCCCGGCAGATGACCGCGCGACTCGATGCGGTCGAGGTCTTCGGCGAGGCCCTGGCCCGCAACCGTGACGAGCCACTCGGCGCCGCCTTCGAGCACGTGCTCGAGCGCGTCGCGTTCGAGCTCCATGCGCCCCCCGCGGCCGTAGCCCGAGGGGATGCTCCGGCTGATCTCGTGCACGATCGCGGGGACGCGCGGCGCCACGTCGGCCGCGCGCAGCGTCGACGCGAGCAGCCGCACGCCGCAGTGGATGTCGAACCCGATGCCGCCGGGCGAGATCACCCCGTCGGGCAGCGCCGTCGCCGCCACGCCCCCCACGGGGAAGCCGTAGCCCTCGTGCATGTCGGGCATGCCGTAGACCGCGCCCGTCACGCCCGGCAGCGTCGCCACGTTGGCGAGCTGCTGGAGGCTGCGGTCGCGCTCGATCTGCGACACGAGCACCTCGTCGGCGAACACCCGCGCGGGCACGCGCATGCCGGGCGCCGCGTCGGAGGGGAGCTCCCACAGCAGGTCTCCTACGCGCGTCAGCTTCATGGCTCCCTCACACGTCGAGAATGACCGTGGCCGTCGCGCCGCTCGCGTCCTCGCGCAGCCGCAGCCCGTGGAGCGTCGCGGCCTTCACCGCCAGCCGCGGGCGGTCGAGGGGCGCGCCGCGGGCCAGGGCGAAGAGCTCGCGGTCGGTGACCCGCTCGACGCGCACGTCGGTGTAGGCCACCCCCTCGCGCTCGCCGAGGTAGACGAGCTCGTTCAGAAAGTCGACGAGCAGCGCCTCGACGTCGCTCGCCCCGAGCGCGATGCGCTCGGGCTCGGTGACGGCCTCGGGCAGGCCCCCCGCGAGCGCCTCGGCCAGCGCGCGCGCGGCCTCGACGAAGAGGTCGGCGCGCGAGGGCGCCTCGAGCCCGATCTCGAGCTCGCCCACGTGCTCCTCGAAGCGGTGTGACGCGGTTCGCACGAGCCCACGGTGGATGCGCGGCGCGTGCCGCGAGCGGTGTACGAACGACCGCGCTCGGATCGCTTCGTGCAGCCCACGCCGCGGGACCGACCATGCAGCGCACGAACGCTCCTCCTCGCGCACCGAGCGCCGTCACGCTCTTTCTGTGCGGCGACGTGATGACCGGCCGCGGCGTCGACCAGATCCTCCCGCACCCCGGCGACGGGCGCATCGACGAGGAGTTCGTGCGCCACGCGGCGGGGTACGTCGCGCTGGCCGAGCGCCGCTGCGGAGAGATCCCTCGCGGGCGAGGCTTCGACTACGTGTGGGGCGACGCGCTCGACGAGCTCTCCCGCGTCGCGCCCGCGGCGCGCGTGATCAACCTCGAGACGAGCGTGACGCGGAGCGACACCCCCTGGCCGAACAAGTCCATCCACTACCGCATGCACCCCGACAACCTCCCGTGCCTCGGGGCCGCGGGCGTCGACGTGTGCGCGCTGGCGAACAACCACCTGCTCGACTACGGCCCCGCGGGGCTCGTCGAGACGCTCGACATCCTGCGCCGCGCGGGCATCAAGACCGCCGGCGCGGGGCGCACGCTCGACGACGCGCTGCGCCCCGCGGAGGTCGAGCTCGCGCCCGGCGGCAGGCTCCTCGTCTTCTCCCTCGGCACGCAGGACAGCGGCGTGCTCCCGCGGCAGGCGGCGGGCCTCGACCGCCCCGGCGTCGCGCTCTTGCGAGACTTCTCGAACGCGGCCGCCGACGAGGTCGCCGCGCGCGTCACGCGAGAGAAGCGCGCGGGCGACGTCGCGGTCGCGTCGATCCACTGGGGGAGCAACTGGGGCTACGCGGTGCCCGACGACCACGTGCGCTTCGCGCACCGGCTGATCGACGGCGGCGTGGACGTCGTGCACGGGCACTCGTCGCACCACCCCCGCCCCGTCGAGGTCTACCGCGGGCGGCTCGTGCTCTACGGCTGCGGCGACCTCGTCAACGACTACGAGGGCATCGACGGCTACGAGGAGTTTCGCGCCGACCTGCGGCTCCTCTACTTCGCGACCGTGGACCTCACGACCGGCGCGCTCGTCGCGCTGCGAATGACCCCGATGCGCGCGCGCGCGATGCGCCTCCAGCGGGCCACGCCCGACGAGGCCCGGTGGCTCTCCGAGGCGCTCGACGAGGCGAGCCGGCTTTTCGGATCGCGCATCGAGCAAGACGACGACGGCTCGCTGGCGCTCCGATGGGCGCACGCGCCGCGTGCGTGACGCCTCGCGGGCAGGCGTCGGCATCTCACCCGTGGCACACCACCAGCAGGAGGGAGGAGCCATGCAACACGACGTATTCATCGGACAGGTGCAGCACCGGGCGCAGCTCCCGTCGCGCGGCGACGCCGAGCACGTGACCCGCGTCGTGCTCGAGACGCTGAGCGAGCAGGTGGGCGCGGGGGCGGCGCGCCACCTCGCGGCGCAGCTCCCGCCCGAGATCGGCCGCCACCTCATCGGCGCCGTCGAGGCGGGGCGCCTCTCGGTCGAGCAGTTCTTCGAGCGCGTGGGCATGCGCGAGCGCGTGCCGCTCGACCGCGCGAAGCAGCACGTCTTCGCCGTGATGGACACCGTCGCCGCGGCCGTCGCGCAGGGCGCGCTCGACCACGTGCGCGTGCAGCTCCCGCGGGGCTACG
>JBDHVF010000357.1:0-7874 GCA_039809605.1 Polyangiales bacterium
CGCGCGCGCGGCGCACGGCCGACGTGTGCGTGTTCACGATCACCGACGACCGCATCCGCGCGGCCATGCTCGACGCGAGGCGCCGCGGCGTGGCGGTCAGGGTCATCAGCGACAACGACAAGGCCATGGACGAGGGCTCGGACATCGAGCCCCTGCGCCGCGCGGGCGTCGAGGTTCGCGTCGACGACACCGAGGCCCACATGCACCACAAGTTCGTGGTGTTCGACGGCGCGCGGCTGCTCAACGGCAGCTACAACTGGACGCGCAGCGCCGCGAACTACAACCAGGAGAACGTCGTGGTCACGGCCGACCGCGCGCTCGTCGAGGCCTTCTCGCGCGAGTTCGAGCGCCTCTGGGAGCGCTTCGCCGTCAGCAGCCGCGGTGAGAGGCCGGGCCGCCGGGCGTGAAGACCTTGCCGGGGTTCAGGAGCCCCCTCGGGTCGAAGGCCGATTTGACCCTGCGCTGAAGGTCGATGAGGGCCTCGGGCTGCTCCCACGGGAGGTACGGGGCCTTGAGCACGCCGATGCCGTGCTCGCCGGTGAGCGTTCCACCGAGCGCGAGCGTCGCGCGAAGGAGCGCCTCGATCGCGCGGTCGACCGCGGGGCGCAGCGCGTCGTCGTCCCACAGGAGGTTCACGTGCAGGTTGCCGTCGCCCGCGTGCCCGTACGCGGGCATCACCACGCCCTCGCGCTCGGAGATCGTCTGCACCTCGCGCAGAAGGTCCGACACGCGCGAGCGCGGCACTACCACGTCCTCGGAGAGCTTGTGCTTCGCGCGGGCGCGCAGGGCGCGGCTCATGACCTTGCGCACGCTCCAGAGGGCCTCGCGCTCGGCGTCGGAGCGTGCGCTGGTGAGCGAGACGGCGCCCGCGGCGTCGCACGCGTCGCCCGCGCGAGAGAGCTCGTCGTCGACGGCGCCGGGGTGCTGCCCGTCGCACTCGATCACCAGCACCGCGCCCGCGCCCGCGGGCAGCACCGAGGGATCGCCCTCGCGCATCACCGCGCAGCACACGTCGTCGAGCAGCTCGACGCAGCGGGGCGTGAGCCCGCGGGCGACGACCTCGGCCACGGCGCGCCCTGCGTCGCGCGCGTTCGCGAAGCCCGCCACCAGCGTGCGCACCTCGCGGGGCAACGGCACGAGCCGCAGCGTGAGCTCGGTGAAGACCGCGAGGGTCCCTTCGCTGCCGACGAGCAGCGCGGTCACGTCGTAGCCCGCGACGCCCTTGGCGGTGCGCCGCCCGGCGCGCAGGCGCTCGCCGCCCATGAGCGCGCACTCGACGCCGAGGGTGTACTCGCGCGTGACGCCGTACTTGAAGGCCCGCGGGCCCCCCGCGTTCTCGGCCACGTTGCCGCCCAGGCAGCACCACTCGGCCGACTGCGGGTCGGGGGGAAAGAACAGCCCCTCGCGCTCGACGAGGGATTGGAACGCGCCCGTGAGCACGCCGGGTTCGACCGTGGCGGTGAGGTTGGCGCGGTCGACGTCCTTCACGCGCGAGAGGGCCAGCGTGTCGATCACCACGCCGGGCGTCACCACCGTCGCGCCGCCCGTGCGGCCCGTTCCGCCGCCGCGGGGGAAGACGGGCACGCCTTCGTCTGCGCACGCGGCGAGCACCGAGGCGACGTCGTCGGCGCTGGTGACGCGGGCCACGCACGGGGGCACGACGCCCTCGGCCTCGGACTCGTCGCGCGCGTAGGCAGCGCACGCGGCGCGGTCGGTGAGCACCTTCGAGGGGCCGAGGGATCGCTCGATGCGCAGCGTCGCGCGCTCGACGGGGGTCACGGCGCTACCGCGTGGAGTGTCCCTCGACCACGGTGTGCATCCACCCGTGGGGGTCGGGCGCGGCGCCGTGCTGGATGTCGAGGAGCGCCTTGCGCAGCCGCGCGGCCACGGGGCCCGTCTCGCCGTTGTGGACGGCGAAGCTGCCGTGGCGCGACTTCACGCGGCCGATGGGGGTGATGACCGCCGCGGTGCCGCACGCGAAGGCCTCGGTCATGCGGCCCGAGCGCACGTCCTCCTCCCACTCCTCGACGGTGATCTTGCGCTCGACGGCCTCCCAGCCGAAGTCGCGGCCCAGTTGAAGGAGCGACTCGCGCGTGACGCCCGGCAGGAGCGTGCCCGTGAGCTCGGGGGTGACGAGCACGGTGCGACCGCCCTCCTGGTAGGCGAACATGATGTTCATGCCGCCCATCTCCTCGATGTACTTGCGGTGCACGGCGTCGATCCAGACGACCTGGTCGCAGCCCTCGGCGCGCGCGTTGGCCTGCGCCAGGAGGCTCGCGGCGTAGTTGCCCGCGAACTTGGCCGCGCCGGTGCCGCCGGGGGCGGCGCGCACGTACTCCTCGGAGATCCACACGGTCACGGGCTTGACGCCCGAGGGGAAGTAGTTGCCCGACGGCGACGCGATCACGACGAACAGGTACTTGCGCGAGGGCTTGACCCCGAGCTGCGCGTCGGTGCCGATCATGAACGGGCGCATGTAGAGGCTCTCGCCGGGCTTCGAGGGCACCCACGCCTTGTCCTGGCGGATGAGCGCGTCGCCCGCGGCGAGAAAGGCCTCGACCGGGAGCTCGGCCATCGCGAGGCGCCGCGACGAGGACTGGAAGCGCGTCGCGTTGCGCTCGGCGCGGAAGGTCTTGATGGCCCCGTCGGGCTGGCGGTAGGCCTTGTAGCCCTCGAAGATCGCCTGGCCGTAGTGCAGCACCGATGTGGCCGGGTCGAGCGAGAGCGGGCCGTAGGGCTGGAGCACGCCGCGCCCCCAGCCCGCGCCCTCTTCGTAGGGGATCACCACCATGTGCTCGGTGAAGGTCTGCCCGAAGGCGAGCGACTGGAGTCGCGCCTCGCGCTCGGCGGCGGGGAGGGGGTTCGGCGTCGGGTGGAGGTCGATGGTGATCGTCATGACGTTGCGCTCTCTACCAGTTGGCGGCGCCGGCCGCGAGCCCCTCTCGCCGTGTGGCCTGAAGACCCACCGGGCCGATGCGCGCGTCGCGCGGCGCTGTTGACGCAGCGCCCCGCGGGGTGTTTTCACTCTGGGGCGGACGTTGGGGGCCGACGCGGCCCGACTTCAACCACCCGCGCGCTCCCCCCTCACGCGGAGACCTACGAGGAATGCTCAACTCACGGCGCGCGCTCCCCCTCGCGCTCCTCACCGCAGGCTCGCTGCTCGCGGCCTGCGGCGACGGCGCCAACCCCTCGACGCCCGACGCGGCCGCGCCCGACGTCGCCACGCCCGACGTCACGCCCGTCGATCAGCCCGCGCCCGACCGCCTGCGCCCTCCGCCGCTGCCGATGTGCCCCTCGGAGGCCGACCTCTCGTCGATGGAGCCCGGCGCCGACGGCGCGGTGCGCGTGACGGGCAGCAACGCCGGCAGCGACCTCGACCGCTTCGGCGCCTTCGCGAGCGCGTGCTTCACGGGCGGCGCCGTCGGGCGGCTGGTGGTCTACGCGTACACCATGCGGGCCGACGGCGCGCTGCGCGCGAGCACGGTCAACCCCGGCACCGCGAGCGCCTCGTTCGACACCTTCGTGGCGGTGCTCGGGTCGTGCATCTCCACGGCGCGCTCGATCGGGTGCAACGACAACGAGCCCGGCGCGGCCGCGCCCCACCAGCGCCACTCGACGGCCACCACGGGCGCGCTCACCCGCGGGCAGCGCGTGTACGTCGTCGTCGGCGGGCGCGGCAACACCGCGGCCTCGGCGGGCTCGGGCGCGTTCGAGCTCAGCCTGCGCGAGCTCCCGCTCGGCAGCGACGGCGGGCCGTGCCGTCTCTCGGGCGACGCGTGCGACGCGGGCCTCGCCTGCACGCTGCTCGCGCCCACGACCGAGGCGCAGGGCGTGTGCAGGCGCCCCGTGCCCGTGGGCATGCCCTGCGTCGCGGGCGACCTCTGCGCGCGCGGCTCGACGTGCATCGCCAACCCCGGCGACACGACCCGCGGCACCTGCGTGACGGACGCCTCGAGCGGCGGCGTGTGCCTCGTGGGCCGCGCGCCCTGCAACGCGGGGCTGTCGTGCACGAACCCCACGCCCACGCCCGACGCCACGGGCCTGTGCCGCCCGACGCTCATGCCCGGCGCCGAGTGCGACCCCGCGCTCGTCACGGGCGTGTGCGCCGCGGGCAGCTCGTGCCGCGCGTCGCCCTCGGCGACGAGCCCCGGGCGCTACCAGTGCTTCGCCACGGGCGCGCGCGGGGGCCTCTGCCGCGCGGCGTCTCCCCGCTGCGACATGGGCCTCGAGTGCTCGACGGGCGCCACGCCGACGTGCCGCGAGGAGGTGCCCGCGGGCGCCGCGTGCGACCCCACGGGCAACGCGACCTTCTGCGCGACGGGCACGAGCTGCGCGCCCGACGCGGCCTTCGCGGTGGGCGCCTGCGCGCCCGACGGCACCGCGGCGGGCACCACCTGCCGCGCGACGACGCCCCAGTGCGACGACGGCACGCAGTGCTCGACCGGGGGCGTGCGGAGCCTCTGCCAGCGCACGGCGGCGCCGATGGCCCCGTGCGACTGGCGCTACGCCAGCGTGGCGTGCGCGGCGGGCGCGACGTGCCTGCCCGCGGGCCAGAGCCGCGGCGTGTGCGCGTCGCCCGTGATGGAGGCCGAGCCCAACAACACCCCCACCGCGGCCCAGGGGCCGGTGACCGAGAGCGGGATCTTCCGCGCGTCGCTCACCGCGGGCGACGTCGACTGCTTCCGCGTGCGGGCGCCGATGGGGGCGTCGCTCTACGTCGAGACGAACGACAACGCGGGGGGGTGCCCCGGCGGCGGCGCCGACACCGTGGCGACGGTGTACGGCCCCACGGGCGCGCGCCTCGCCGAGAACGACGACATCGCGCAGAACCAGCTCTGCTCGCGCATCAACGGCCTCGCCGCGGGCCCGCTGCACGGCCTCGCCGCGGGCGACTACGCCGTCTGCGTGCGCTCGTACAGCGCCACGGCCGCGATCCCGAGCTACTACGTCACCATCGCGGTCGTGCCGCCCGCGAGCTGATAGAGTCCGCGTCCCTCATGGCGCGCGCGACCCTCACCCCTGCGATCGTCGGCCTCGCGCTCGCGCTCGCCGCGCCCGAGGCGCGCGCGCAGGAGAGCCGCTGGCTGACGTTCTTCTCGGTGCGCCCGATGCTCGGCGCCGCGCTGGTGATCCCCGGCGCGCCGCCCATCCAGGGCGAGTTCGCGGCCGACGTCACCGTGGGCCTGCGGATCTTTCGGCAGCGCAGGGACGGGCGCGCGTGGCTGCTCGCGCCCGAGGTGGGCTTCTCGCCGCTCAAGCGCAGCGAGGACGTGACCGTGCTCTGGCACGCGGGCGTCGCGATCGGGTACGGCACCGTGCCCCTGCACGTCGCGTGGGCGCCGCGGTTCGTGCTCGGGGCCGTGGGCGAGCGCGGGGCCTACGGCGTGCGCAACGGCGTGATGCTCACGGCGCTCGCGGGGCTCGTGTGCGCCGAGCTCGCGTACCAGTACCTCTGGACCGACGGCGACAACGAGCACGACCTGCGGATGACCGTGGGCGTCGACGTGGGGATGCTCGTGCACGTGCTCATGCGGTCGATCTCGGACCTCTCGCGGTGGTGACCACCGCCGCCTCCCACAACTTGACCGCGACCCGCGGTGTGGTGTCTCGTGCCGCCGCCCGAGAGGAGGGTCTGCGCACGTGGCCGAGCCGAGCGGAGTGAACGGTGTGGGCGAGGGGATGTCGCTGGAGGCGATCCTCGAGCGGTTG
Source organism: Polyangiales bacterium (assembly GCA_039809605.1). Taxonomy (GTDB): domain Bacteria; phylum Myxococcota_A; class Polyangia; order Polyangiales; genus CAISKJ01. The sequence goes on from JBDHVF010000357.1 coordinate 5,710, forward strand.
GGGCGCGTGGTCGAGTCGCTCGAGAAGGGCGACCTGGCCCTTGAGGAGTCGCTCAAGATCTTCGAAGAGGGGGTGAAGCTCACGCGCGAGGGCCAGCGGAGGCTCGACGCGGCCGAGCGACGGATCGAGGCGCTGCTCTCGACCGAGCCGGGGCGGGGCGAGCCCGAGACGCAGGCGGTCACGCCCCGAGGCGCGTAGCGCTCCGTCTACGCGCGTGCGGGGCCGCGCCCGCGCCACGCGCTGCGTGTAGAGCGCTGGACTTGGTTTTTCGTGCGGTGGTAGAAACCCCGCGCATTGCCTAGTGGGACCGACGCTTCGACCGCGGCGCGCGACGCGCGTGGGTTGCGCGCGCGGTGCGATCACCTTCGGAGGAACAGATCATGCGGCAGTCTCGACGCCTGGCCCTGATGCTCGCGGCACAGTTCATTCCTTTCGCCGCGTACGCGCAGACGGTCCAGAGCAACCCTCCCGGCAACGCCAACACGAGCGGCCAGAGCGACGAGGACGACGAGGAGGACGACGAGGAGGAGACCCCGTCGCAGCCCGCGCAGCAGCCGTCGGGCGAGCAGGGCGCCGCGGCCGAGCAGCCCGCCGCGCCAGAGCCCGCGGAGAGCGACGCCGACCGCCGCACGCGGATGCTCCCTCGCTTCTCGACCCTCGACGGCTCCATCGGCCTGCTGCACACGTCGTCGGCCGCGCTCGGGGCCGCGGGCTCGTTCCGCTTCGGGCTCATGGGCGAGTACGCCTCGTCGACGGGCTTTCTGCGCCCGGCCGACCTCGCGGGCACGGCCTTCGTGGGCGGCGAAGACGACGCGCGCCACGTCGGCGGCACGCTGACCCTGTCGTACTCGCCGCTCGATTTCCTCGAGGTCTACGGCTCGGTGCGCGCGTACGCCAACGCCAACAACCGCGAGCGCCCCGGGCTCTTTCAGGTGCTCGGCGATTCGAACCTCGGCGTGAAGGCCGCGTTCCGCCTCACGCGGGGCTTCTACCTCGGCGGCGACCTCGCGGTCTTTCTGCTCAACCGCTCGGGCGACGTGGGCCTGAACCTCGACTCCACGAGCATGCAGTTCCGCCTCCTCGGCACGCTCGACCTCAAGGAGATCACCCGCACCGTCCCGCTGCGCTTTCACCTCAACGTCCGGTACTACCTCGACAACAGCTCCTCGATCGTGAGCGACGTCGAGGCCCGCCGCCGCGCCGCGCAGCCCGGCTTCGACCCCGCGATCTGCGCCACCACCAACGACCCGCGCTGCTACCTCGAGATCTCTCGCGTCGAGCGCTACGCCCTCGGCATCAACCGCAGCGACCAGCTCGGGATCAACATCGGCGTCGACGCCAACCTGCCGTACGTCAACCCCTTCCTCGAGTGGTCGGTGGGCATCCCCGTCAACCGCCAGGGCTACCAGTGCTACGACCCCGGCGCGACGGGCACGCGCCCCGGCGGCATGGCCGACGACGACCAGTGCCTCGGGCAGACGGGCTTCTCCTCGATCCCCTCGCGGCTCACCATCGGCGCGCGCGTGCTGCCGCCCGTGCGCGGCCTCTCGGCCACGCTGGCCGTCGACGTGGGCACCTCGGGCACCTCGAGCTTCGTGCGCGAGCTCGCCCCCACGGCCCCGTGGCAGATCTACTTCGGCGCCGCGTTCGCGTACGACATCCACCCCCCGGTGCAGCGCGTCGAGGTGCCCGGCCCCGAGCGCGTCGTCAACCGCGAGGTCGACCGCACGCCGCCCGGCGGCGCCGTCAACGGCACGGTGCGCGACGCCGAGAGCCACTCGGGCGTGAACCACGCCATCGTCACCTTCGCGGGCCACCCCGACCTGCACATCCTCGCCACGGCCGCCGACGGCACGTTCCGCTCGGGCCACATCCCGCCGGGCGAGTACCGCATCCACGTCGAGGCCGAGGGCTACAACCCCAACGACTGCAACTTCACCATCCCCACGCCGCCGGCCGCGCCCGAGGCGCCCGCGACGGGGGCCGCCGCGCCCGCGCCCGCGACGCCCCCGGCGCCCATCACCGTCACGTGCGACCTGCGCCCGCTGCCGCGCCGCGGGAGCCTCACGGGCCACGTGGTGTCGAGCCAGGGCGGCGCCGGCGTCGCCAACGCCACGGTGACCATCACCCCCGCGCCCACGCTCCAGGGCGCCACCGAGCAGACG
>JBDHVF010000358.1:0-7864 GCA_039809605.1 Polyangiales bacterium
CCGCGTGCTGCCTCTCCGAGGACGGCGCCACGGTGTACGCCGCCGACGACGACGGGACCCTCTACGCCTTCTCGACCGACGGCGCGCGCCTCTGGTCCCTCGCCGCGGAGCCCGAGGCGGGCGCGGCGCTGGCGCTCCGGTGCTGCGGCGCGCGGCTCTTCGGCGCGACGCGCACGGGGTCGATCTATTGCGTCGACGTGTCCGACGAGGCGGTGGCCTGCGCGCTGGCGGGCGAGCGCCCCAAGGTGCGCGCGGTGGCGCTCCCGCGGCGGACGCACGGGCGCGCGGCGGCCGCGCCGACGACGCTCGCGACCACGACGGACGCGGGCGGCGGCGTGGTGCTCGAGTGCGTCTCCGACGGCGGGCGCGTCCGGGTGCGCGTCGCGTCCGACGGCTACGAGAAGGACTGGAACTGCCAGTTCCCCAAGGCGCTTCGGAAGGACGGCGCGCGCTACGTGGTCGACGCCGTGGTGCCCTCGCGGCGAGGCGGCTTCTACCGCGTGCAGGGCGCGATCCGTCAGCTCGTGGCCGCGTCGACGCCGACGAAGAAGTCACCGAAGAAGAAGGTCGCGCCGAAGAAGAAGGTCGCGCCGAAGAAGAAGGTCGCGCCGAAGAGCCGGCCGACCCCTCGCCGCGAAGGCACTCGCTGAGGAGTGCGGCCAACACCCCCGCGCCTCGCCGGAACGTCGCCGCAGCCACGGAGGACGGGGTGTGTACGCCGGCTGGATGACGCGCAGCATTGATCATCCTCGATTTCGGTTCACGCGCCGGGCGATCGCGCAGACCGAAATCCGCGATCATTGTGGGGCGTGCGCCTGCCGGGTTGATCCCGAGCGATGTCCGATCAGAGGTTCGCGCGGGCCCAGGCGACGATGAGCGCGTTGCGGTCCTGCCCCCACGCGGCGCGGTAGGCGCGGCCGACGATGTCAGGCCAGTTCGAGCGGTCAGCGGCGACGCGCTCGCCGGTGAGGGCGGTCCAGTCCGCGGGGCGCGTGCCGGCGATGCGCCCGTAGCTCCCGGTGAAGGACACGGGGTTCGTGCGATAGGCCGCCATCTGCGTCGCGCTCGGCTGCTCGTGGGTCGCGTAGGGGAGGCCCTGGATGCCCACGGTCACGCCATTGCGAAAGGGGTAGATGCGCTGCCCGCTGCCGTCCATGTCCTCATAGACGACGCCCGCGACGGGGAACTGCCCGCCGCTCTGCCCGAGGATGTTGCCGCACAGCGCGTCGGTGTCGCTGCGGAGCACGCGCCCGCGGCGCTCGAGGGCGGCCTGCACCACCCAGCGCGCGAGCTGCGCGGGGGAGGCGTCGGCGAGGATCACGTCGGCCCAGCGCGTCCCTCCGCTGTACGAGTCTGACACGCGGTATCGACAGAGCTGCAACGGGACGCCGGACCACCCGGTGTAGGTCGTCGGCTGGCAATCGCCTTCCATGTACCGCGCGTCGCGGTGCGCCTCGAAGTACGCCGTGACGCGCGCGAGGTCGGCGCCGGGGAGCGTGGTGTCGGGCGTGTTGCGCACGCGCACGTCGACCTCGTGCATCGCCTGCCGCCCCGCCGCGTCATAGGCCACCGCGCGGAGCCGCTGCGCGCCGTCGGGGACGTATCCGTCGGTGTACCACCTGATGGCGTAGGGGGCCGTGACGTCCTCGCCGATGCGATAGCCGCCGCCTTCGCTGAAGAAGACCACCCGCGCGACGCCCGCCGTCGCCGTCGCCGCCGCGGTGATCGTCACCACGCCCGACACCGTCGCGGCGCTCGCGGGCGCGGTGATGCGAACCGAGACCGTCGGCGCGGGGGCGTCGCTCGGCGCGGGGACATCGCGAGGCGTGAGGACGTCGCGCGGCGCGGGGATGTCCAGGGGCTCGGCGCGATCCGGTGCGGAGGTGACGTCGGTCGGCGCGGCGACGTCGGTCGGCGCGGCGACGTCGGGCGACGCGGCGTCGGGCGCGACGGCATCGACCGTGGCGACGTCGGTCGCGGTGTCACCGGGCGAGGCCTGCGCGTCGGAGGACAGTACCTCGTGGACGCCCTCACCTCCGCCGCACCCCGCGGCGACGAACGAGAGCAGCACGAACGATCTCACGGAGGCGGCGCGCATGACCGCTGGACGATAACGCGATCGGTGATGCGCCGGGTCGCGGCGCGAGCGATTGCGCACCGTGGGAGGACCGTACGATCCTCCCTCGCGATGGACCTGCGCCGCACAGCCCTCGCCTTCGCCCTCGCCGCGTCGGCCGCGTTCTGCGCGCCACGGTCCCCGGCCGCGGTGACCCCAGATGACGTCCCCGCGATGACGGATGTCCCCGCGATGACGGATGTCCCCGCGATGACGGATGTCCCCGCGGTGATGGATCTCCCCGCGGTGATGGATCTCCCCGCGGTGATGGACGCCCCTCCGCCGCGCGACGTGACCGCGCCCGACGCGGGGCGTCGCGCGATCGCGGTGACCGCGTACTACGCCGCGTGGATGCAGGCCGCGGTGCCGCCGTCGACGATCGACTTCGACCAGATCACGCTCGTGCAGCACTTCTGCCTCGTGCCCCGCGCCGACGGCACCCTCGACGCGGACTCGAACGTGCTCACCCCCGCGCACGCCCGCGCCCTCGTCTCCGCCGCGCACGCCGCCGGCAAGCGCGCCCTCGTCTCCGTCGGCGGAGCGGGAACCCTCGACGGGTTCCGCGGCGCGTGGCGCGCCGACACCCGCGACGCGTTCGTCGCCCGCATCGTCCGCTTCGTCACGGACTACGGGTACGACGGCGTCGACGTCGACGTGGAGCCGCTCACCGACGGCGACGCGGGCGCGTTCCAGACCTTCGTGCGCGCGCTGCACCGCGCCCTCACGTCCGCGCGTCCCGACGCTCTGCTCACGGCGGCGGCGGGCGACGCTCCCCGGGCCTACGCGCCGATCCAGTCTCTCTTCGACCAGATCAACGTGATGACCTACGACCTCTCGGGGCCCTGGCCGGGGTGGGTCACCTGGCACAACACCCCCCTGCGCGACGGAGGGCGTCGCTTCCCGAGCACGGGCGCACCGATGCCCTCGGTCGAGAGCGCCCTCGCGCGCTTCACCGACGCCGGCGTCGCGACCGCGCGCCTCGGCCTCGGCATCGACGCCTACGGCTACGACTGGCGCGGCGCGAGCGGACCCATGCAGCCCATCGCGGGCGTCACGATGCGCACGCGCTCCTACGCCGAGATCATGGACTCCCTCTGGCGCGCCGACCGCGCTCGCTGGGACGACCTCTCCTCGGTCCCGTGGATCGCCGTCGACGTCGCGGGCACCGCCGACGACCACTTCGTGAGCTACGACGACCCGCGCTCCGCCGCCGCGAAGGTAGACCATGCGCGGGCCCGCGGGCTGGGATCGGTGATCCTCTGGGAGCTCGGCGGGGCGTGGCGCGCGTCGCAACCCGCGGGCTCGCGCGACGCGTTCCTGCGCGCCGTCGGCCGCGCCGCCGCGGGCGGGTGACCCACCCTGGGATCGGTTGTGTCCCGCCCCGGCAGGTCACGGAAGCTCGTGCGTTCCTCATCGGGAGAATGAAGCCCGGCGACCGCGGAGCGCGATCCGCTCGGCGGTGCGGCGCCGGTCAGCGCGCGGCCTCGGAGCTACGAGCCGCGACGAGTGTGCGACGCGCAGCGGACGTCGCGGGTGCGCCGCGGATGCAGTGCATCCGCGGCCAGGGTCCAGAGGGGCCGTGGACGTGAGCGATCGCTCTTCTGCGGCGTCGAGGGGCTCACGCGCTGAAACGCTTCGTAGGGGCGCGCGGTCGACTCAGCCGCGCTTGCGGCGCGTTCTCCGAGCGAGCACCAGCGCGAATCCGAGCGCCGCCGCGCCCTTGCCATCGGATCGCTGACTGGGAAGGCCGACGCCGCACTGCGTGGAGCAGCCGTCATTCACGGGAGGCGTCGTAGTGCTCGCGTCGCTGCCAGCGTCCGGGGATGCGTCGATGAGGGCGACATCGCCCGCGTCTGTAGCGTCGGTCGCGGTTGCGTCTGACCCGTCGGTGGAGACCTCTGCGTCGCCCGTCGTCGCGTCGCTCACGACCGCATCGAGCACGCCAGCATCGATCGTGACATCGGCGGGCGACGTGTCGGTCGCCACGTCGGGGCGGCCCGTATCGCTGACGCCCGTGTCGGTGGTGACATCGCGCGGACCCGTGTCGGTGACGACATCCGCGGCGGTCGCGTCGACGGTGGAGTCGGTCGCCGCGTCGAGGGTGCCCGCGTCGCCGTCGGGCGAGAGCAGCCGCACCGCGCAGCGGTACGCGTTGTACGAGTTGTCGAAGCGCGAGTAGACGACCGCCGTCGTGCCGTCGCGGGTGGAGGCGATCCTTGGCGGCGACCTGTCGAGCGAGGGGTAGGTGTCCCACGAGGTGCCGAGCGAGAGCGCGGGAGAGGTGCCGCCAGCGGCGCCCGCAGCGACGGACCAGACGGCGAGCGGCGGTCGAGCCCTCGCGGGCGCAAGACTGCCCACGACCACGAACTCGCGGCCGTTCCAGGTGACGCCGTAGACCGTGGCGCAGCCCTCGAGGGTCGTGACGCGCACCGGGTCCGCCGCGGAGGCCTTCTGGAGCAGCCAGCCCCTCGTCTCGTTGGCGATCGCCACGGCCCACACGCCGCCGCCGTACGCGATGACGTGACTGTAGATGTACGGAACCGGGGCGAAGGCCCAGCTCCACGGCGTCGCGTCGAGCACGTCACCGGCGTCGCTGATGCGCGCCGAAGACGTGCCCCAATGCGCCATCACCACGGTCCCGTCGGTGGCGAGCGCGGCGCCGTAGTTGTCGCCCACCGCGATCGGGTAGGGATCGATCTGACGCCCGCTCGCGTCGAGGCGAAGCACGCCGCCAGGGGTGCCGGCCAGCGCCATGTACGTGACGCCTCGCAACACCACCGCGTTGCCAGGGAAGGTGTATCCCGTCGGCAGCGTGAGGCTCGTCGGCGTCGAGGGGGCGCCCGCCGCGCTCACCGTCGTCGTCGCGTTCGCGCGGAGCCCGCGATAGGAGCTCCCGTCCCACACGAGCGCCAGCGGCGAGGTGCCCGCGTAGCTCCCGCCCGCGGTGTTGCTCCCGTCGGGACGGACCACGAAGAAGCGCGCCTCGGTAGGGGCGCGGGCGAGAGGATCCACCTGCGAGCACCCCACCACGAAGGACGTGCCATCCGACGCCGCGCTCGGCACCGCCCACGTGTCGGCGAGGTGCGAGACGATGTGAGGCGCCGCCGCGGGCGCTCCGTCGGCGCGGAGGGCCTGCACCGTGATGTACCCGCCCGTCACCCACGAGATCACCGCGCCGTTGCCGGGCGCCGACGCGATGTAGGGCCAGCTGGCCGTGTAGACCGAGAGCGCAGGCGGAGGGGCGGCACCGCCTTCGAAGGGCGTCGCGTCGAGCAACGCGCCGGTCGCGCTCACGCGGAGGTACTGCACGTTGTGACCGCTGCGCTGCCAGGCGACCCAGTAGCGCGAGCCGTCCCAGGTGACGCTCGGGAGCGTCACGTCGGCGCCGAGCGAGATCGTGATGGGAGGCCCCGCCGAGATGCCCGACGACACGTCGACCAGGTGGGCGTAGAGCCCGGGCAGCCGCGAGCCGCTGCCCACGTCGACGCGAAACACCGCGAGGACGTGCGTCCCGTCGGTCGCGATCGCGGGCGTGATGCGCGTCGAGCCGACGGTCGAGTAGAGCACCCCGAGGCCGTCGCGCGGGGTCCCGTCGCGCGCGACGCGGGCCATGTACACGTCGGCGACGCGCGTCGTGGGGTTGGTGCCGGACCACGAGATCACCCACTGATCGCGCTGGGTCGCGACCGAGGTGGCGCGCGCCGCGGGCCCACCGAGCGCATCGCCGTGCGCGATCGGGGCGCCCACCGCGGCGCCGCTCGCGTCGAACCGCTGCGCCGAGTTCCCGCTGACGTAGAGGCAGCCCGAGGCATCACAGCCCGCCACCCCCGCGGCGCCGTACGGGATCGGCGCGGGCGCGCGCGTGATCGTGGGCGCTGCGCCCGTCTGCGCGAAGGTCGCGAGCAGCGTCGCGCCGACGGTCCCGTTCAGGTCGCCGTACGCCACCGCCCAGCGCCCCCCGAACTCGCCGGTGATCCCCTGGACCGCGGTCTGGGTCAGGTCGCTGGTCAGCTCGAGCGCGGGCTGATCGAGGAGGTTGGTGTTGAGGTCCATCCTCGCGATGAGCGTGACCCGGTGCGACGACGGCACGACGCTGTAGAACTGCGCGAGGTAACCCGACGTCCCGCGCGTGAAGTGATACTCGCCGTCGAGCGGCAGATACGCCGCGCGGCTCGGGTTGCCCCCGAGCGAGAGCTCCGGCACCGCCGAGAGGCGCACCGCCGACGTCGCGCGGCCCTCCCCCTCCGACGCGCCGGCGCATGCCGCTCCGAGCAACGCCGCCAGCAACGGCAGCCAACCCATCCCACGAACCTGTGCTGTCTTCACGGTGCGCTCCGTGCGAATGAATCGCGCCGCGTCTGTTGCCCGGTGGATGCTCGCCGTTCGCGGCGACGTCGTCGCGTCGATCGAGCGCGAGGGCGCAGCCGAGGTCCGCCACGACCGCGGAGGTGTGTCACGCCGCGCCGGCGCGGACGGGCGGGTGGTCGCCGCGCTATCGAGGCGTCGGCGAGGGCGCGTCGGTGCTGACGATCGGGCAGTTGGCGACGACCGCGCCCGCGGCGCCGAAGGGGCCGTCGGAGGGGTTGGTGACGCTCGGGTCGTGCGCGACCGTGGCGTAGTCCGTCTGGTGGAGGCGCATCGCGACCGGCACCTGCCACTTCGCGAAGTGCACGTCCCACAGCGGGCTGTACAGCGGGAAGCCGGGGTCGACGCCCGTGTCGGGGATCTGCTGGAGGATGTTGAGCGGCACCGGCGGCGACAGGTCGGTGAAGTCCGAGCCCGAGCCGAAGGCGGGGCCATCGACGATCGTCGAGTTGAGGCCCTGGCGCTCGGGGTTGTCGAGGCCGGTCTGGCCGTTGACGAAGGCGATGATGCCCTCGCGCGACGAGGCGTGGGAGGCGTTGTCGGTGCTGTGATCGAACGGCGTCATCGCGAGCAGGGGCGCGTAGGTGACGTTCTCGAGCACCGCGCCCGGCGCGACCGAGGCGTCGGTCGAGAAGTAGAACACCGGGTGGCCGAACGCGAAGCCGCGCGTCTCGTCGAAGGTCACGGTGGCGTGGTTGGCGGCGACGGTGGCCTTGTCGGCGTGGCCGCTGGCGTTCTCGACGTGCGAGGCGTTCAGCACCGTGCCGTCGGCGAGCTCGATGAGCGGGCTGTAGCCGTCGGCGCCGACCGCGCCCGGCGCGAAGCACATCGGGCCGAACGGCAGGAACCCCAGCGTCGCGCACTGCCCGAAATCTCCGACGGAGATGAGCCGGCGCGGCGAGAAGTCGACCGTCGCGGGGAAGTCCACGCCGGTCTCGGGCGTGCCGGTCACCCTCTGGGAGCCGTGTCCGCCGGCGGTGTTGGCGAGCTTGGGCGCGTAGTTGACGCCGTAGCGGTCCGCCGCCGCGCGCGTCGACGCGTCGGTGATGACGTAGTAGACCGCGCCCCCGTGGCTCGTGCCGCGGTAGAGCGGCAGAGTCACCCGGGTGCGCGTCGCGTTCTCCACCGCGTGCCGCAAGAAGACGTGGTGCTGGGGCGACTGCCCCTGCGTTGACGACGGTCCGCACCCGAGCGCGGCCGTCGCGAGAAGCCCGCAGAGCCATGGTGTCCTGGTCATGAGTCCCTCGCCGAAGGCCGTACTGGACCGCGGCTCACGAGGGCGTGTCAATCGATGGTTGCGAATTCAGACTCAAGTTTGGCCGTTGACGTAGCGCGCGGGGCGTGGCTGCGCGGTCGCTGACACGGCCCCCTCACCACGCTGCC
>JBDHVF010000359.1:0-7832 GCA_039809605.1 Polyangiales bacterium
ACGTCGAGGAAACGGGGGCTGACGCGGGCGACGCGGCCGACGACCTCGCCGACGCGCCCGACGCGCCCGACGGCGCGCTCGACGCCGACGACGCGCCCGACGGCGCGCTCGACGCCGACGACGCGCTCGACGCGGGCGACGACGCGCCCGACGCGGGCGACGACGCGCCCGACGCCGACGACGCGGCCGAGGCGGGGCCCACGCGCTGCACGTCGGACGCGGCCTGCGCGGCGGCGCCCGAGGGGCCCGTGTGCAACCTCGCGACGGGCCTCTGCGTGCAGTGCCTGCCCTCGCGCGACACCTGCCCCTCGGACCGCTACTGCGACCCGGGCACCCTCACCTGCTTCGCGGGCTGCCGCGGCGACGAGGGCTGCGCGAGCCCCGACGCCGACGGGGGCGCGGCGGCGCTCCGCTGTGACACGCGCACGCACGCCTGCGTGCAGTGCGTGACCGACGACCACTGCCCGCCGGGCACCCTCTGCCGCGCGAGCGCGTGCGTGCCGGGCTGCGACGCGACGCGCGCGTGCCCGACGGGCCAGATGTGCTGCGCGGGCGCCTGCGCCGACACGCAGTCGAGCGCCGCGAACTGCGGGGCGTGCGGGCGCGCGTGCGCCGTCGCGGGCGGCACCGCCGCGTGCGTCGACGGGAGCTGCGCGGTCGACCGCTGCGGCGCGGGCTTCGGCGACTGCAACCGCGTGGCCGCCGACGGGTGCGAGACCAACCTCCAGAACGACGTCACGAGCTGCGGCGCGTGCGGCACGACGTGCCCCGCGCTCGACAACGCCACGCCCGTGTGCCGCATGGGCGCGTGCGCGGTGGGCGTGTGCGCGGGCGGCTTCGGCGACTGCGACGGCAGCGCCGCCAACGGGTGCGAGACCGACACGCGCACCGCCCCGGCGCACTGCGGCATGTGCGGCCGCCGCTGCCCCGCGCCCGCCAACGCCGACCCGACCTGCGCGGCGGGGGCCTGCGGCTTCACGTGCCGCGCGGGCTTCGCCGACTGCGACGGCAACGCCGCCAACGGGTGCGAGACCGACACGCGCACCAGCGCGACGAGCTGCGGCCGCTGCGGAAACCGCTGCGCCGCGGGGTCGAACGCCACCGCCGCGTGCGCGGCGGGCGCGTGCGCGATCGGCATGTGCTCCACGGGCTTCGCCGACTGCGACGGCACGGCGTCGAACGGCTGCGAGGTCGACACGCGCATCAACACCATGAACTGCGGACGCTGCGGCACCACGTGCCCCGCGGGCCAGGTGTGCGCCGCGGGCCGCTGCGGGCTGCCGTGCCCGACGGGCCAGACCCGCTGCGGCGCCACGTGCTCGGTCACCACCAACGACCCGAACAACTGCGGCGCGTGCGGCCGCGTGTGCCCCGCGGGCCAGCTCTGCGGCGACGGCACGTGCCGCGCGACCTGCGGCGCCGGGCAGACCGTGTGCGGGCGCTCGTGCTCGACGCTCGCGACGGACCCGACCAACTGCGGCCGCTGCGGCAACGCGTGCCCCTCGGGCCAGTCGTGCGTGGCCGGCGCGTGCCGGCTCGTGTGCCCCACGGGGCAGACGGCGTGCGGCGCGGTGTGCTCCGACCTGCAGACCGACAACACCAACTGCGGCGCGTGCGGCACCACCTGCCGCCTCGCCGAGACGTGCACCCGCGGCGCGTGCGTGCTCACGTGCCCCACGGGGCAGACGGCGTGCTCGGGCATGTGCACCGACGTGTCGCGCGACCCGAGCAACTGCGGCGCGTGCGGCCGCGTGTGCCCCTCGGGGTGCTTCAGCGGGCGCTGCGCCACGGTGCAAGACATCGACGCCGCGCAGTACGACAACTGCCTGCTCTACACCTCGGGGCGCGTGTTCTGCTGGGGCCTGCGCACGGGGCTGCTCACCAACGTGAGCACGGGCCTCCTGCACTACCCGGCGCCGCAGCAGGTGACCGACGGCATCCGGCGCCCGCTCGAGAACGTGCGGCAGATCGCGCTCGCGCAAGACCGCGGCTGCGCCCTCGGCCGCGACGGCTCGGTGCAGTGCTGGGGCGCGGGCTACGCCGTGGGGGCCGTGGCGGGGCTCTCGGGCGTCACGCAGATCCACGCGCGCAACGCGTCGAACTTCTTCGCCGTCACCATGGGCGGCGCGGTCTTCACGTGGGACGGCATCCCCCGCTCGTCGGCCTCTCCCGCCACGGCCGTCTCGGGCATCACCGACGCCGCGGAGGTCGCGGGCGGCGCGGGCTTCGGCTGCGCGCGCCGCTCGACCGGCGCCGTGGTGTGCTGGGGCACGGGCACGAGCGGTCAGCTCGGCAACGGCGCGGGCGCCACGAGCGCCGCGCCCGTGACCGTCACGGGCCTCACCGACGCGACGCAGATCACCGCGGGCTCGAGCCACGCGTGCGCGCTGCGCCGCGGCGGCACCGTGGTGTGCTGGGGCCTCAACACCTCGGGCGAGCTCGGCGACGGCAGCACCACCAACCGCAACGCGCCCGTGGCCGTCGCGGGCCTCTCGGGCGTCGCGCAGGTGCGCGCGGGCACGCACCACACGTGCGCGGTGCTCAGCGACGGCGGCGTGCGCTGCTGGGGCCTCAACGCGCAGGCGCAGTGCGGCAACCGCGCGACGGCCGCGGCGCAGACGACGCCCGTGGCCGTGACGGGCCTCGCGCCGTCGCGCTCGGTGGCGCCGTACGAGCACCACACCTGCGCGCTCGGGCGCGACGACCAGGTGCGCTGCTGGGGCTACAACCCCTGGGGCGAGGCGGGCGGGGGCACCGAGGCGCAGCCCACGCCCGTGGCCGTGCGCGGCCTCACGGGCGTGGCCGACCTGCGCGGGCGCATCACGAGCGGCAACGCCAACGACAGCACGTACTTCAAGTGCGCGCTGCACACCGACGGCCACGTGAGCTGCTGGAGCACGCTCGGCGACCCGGGCGCGGCCCTCGGCGTGCTCGGCAACGGCGCCACGATGTCGTCGACCACGCCGGTGACGGTCACGGGGCTCACCGACGCGACGCAGATCACCGTGGGCGGGTCGTTCGTGTGCGCGCGCAAGCGCGACGGCACCGTGGCGTGCTGGGGCGCCAACGGCGTCGGGCAGCTCGGCGACGGCACCACCACGCACCGCAGCGCGCCGGTGCTCGTGCGCACGGCGACGGGCGTGCTCGGCGGCGTCGTCGAGGTGTACGCGGGCGGCGCCCACGCGTGCGCGCGCCGCACCGACGGAACCATCTGGTGCTGGGGCTACAACTTTCACGGCGAGCTCGGCGACGGCACGATGAACAACCGCGCGACGGCCGCGGCCGTGGCGGGGCTCTCGGGCACCGCGCAGCTCCAGGTGGGCTCGAACTTCGCGTGCGTGCGCCTCGGCGACGCGATGGCCCGCGTGCAGTGCTGGGGGCGCAACATCGAGTTCCAGCTCGCCGACGGGAGCAACACCAACCGCTTCCGCCCGACCTATGTGACCTCGCCCGCGTCGACCATCATGACGCCCGTCGCGCAGACGGGCATCACCGCCCTGCGCTGCGAGCAGACGGGCTGCTGGGCGCGGCTCACCGACGGCTCGGCGAGGCGCTGGGGCTTCGGCAGCAGCTCGCTCGCGCGCGTGAGCGTCGACCCGAGCAACATCATCAACCTCCCGGCCTACGAGGAGCAGGGCTTCGGCGTCACGTGCACCATCCGCGCGGACACGAACCTCTACTGCGGCGGCTCGAACGAGTTCGGCCAGGTGGGCATCGGGCGCACGTCGGGCAGCGAGCCCGCCACGCTCGTGCCCGGCACGTACTCGCGCATCCAGGCGGGCATCGCGCCGGGCATCCCCTGCGCGGTCGAGCGCACCACGGGGCGCGTGCTCTGCTGGGGCCCCACGCGCAACAGCTACCTCATCAACGCCGGCGCCGCGCCCGGCGTCGACGGCATCACGCGCGCCCCCGCGGCCATCACCCTCCCGTGACCGCCTCGCGCGCGATCGCCGACGCGACCGCGCTCGCCGCCCTCGCCGGCAGCCCGAGCAGCCTCTCCACCGCGGCGTCGTCGCGCTCGGGCGCCGCCCACGCGCGCATCACCTCTTCGACCACGTCGGCCCGCACCGCGCGCCCGCCGAACACCGGGAAGCCCACCGCGGCGTACGCCTCGCGCGCGACGCCCCTCTCGGGCCGCAGCGTCACGGCCCCGTCGGGCACCTCGATGGGGCGCGCGAGGCCGTGGTGCACGGCGGCCAGCACCGCGCGGCGCGCGACGGCCGCGGGCGCGAGCAGCGCCGGGGCGTAGACCACGCACGCCCCGATCACCACGCCGCGCCGCGCGAGGTCGGCGCGCTCGTCGACCGTGAGCGCGTCGACGAGGGCGGCCACCTCGCGCCGCGGCACCACGCCGAGCCCCCGCTCGAGCTGATAGAGCACGCCCCGCGCGTTGGGCGCCGCGCCGTGGTCCCGCAGCGGGCCCAACAGCTCGGTCACCGCGTCGCGCGCCCAGGCGACCATGCGCCGCTGCACGCGCGCGTGGCCTCCCCCGCCCGCGCCCTCGATGGGCTGGAGCTCCACGCCCGGCAGCGAGATCGACGGGCCGCGCACGAGCCGGCCGAGCGCCTCGCCCCCGTCGAGGATGCGCCCCCGCGCGTCGAGCGAGAAGCGCCCGTGCGGGGCCTCGACGAGCTCGTCGACGCGACGTCGCAGCACCGCGTCCGAGGGCTCGACGCGCGGGGCCATCGCGTCGCGCATCGCGCGCAGGCGGGCGAAGGGGTGGCCCGGCGCGACCTCGGGCTCGTCGCGCCTCGGCTGCGCGCGCGGCCGGGGGCCCGGCGAGGCGCCGCGGCCGTGCGAGGGCTCGTCGACGAAGCGGCGCACGAGGGCGCGGTGCAGCGCGTCGCTCAAGCGGTCTTCGACGGCGCGGGCGCGCTCCTGCCACTCGGCGGCGCGCGCCACCCACGCGGGCTGGTGCGAGACGTACGTCCACGTGCGAACGGCCGCGATGCGCGCCACGAGCGTGTCGACGTCGCCCTCGGGGTCGTCGAGGGGGGCGACGCGCGCGGCCATCCAGTCGTCGCCGAGGGCGCCGCGCTCCGAGAGCTCGACGAAGAGCTCGGCGAGGGCCTCGACGTGGGCTTCGAAGAGCAGCTTGCGAAAGTCGGGCACGGTGCACACGTCCCAGAGCAGGCGCACGCGCGCGGGGTCGCGCAGGCGGGCGCGCACCTCGGGCCGCGCCGAGAGCGACGCGAGGGCGGCCTCGTCGTCGGCGCCGCGCACGCGCGCGAGGCAGCGCAGGTGCGGCGGCGCGCGCAGCGAGTCGGCGAGGGCCTCGGGCGACGCGAAGTCGAGCGCGTGGCTGCGCCACTGCACCCGGCGCACGGGCGCGAAGCGGTGCTGCTCGATCGCGTCGACGACGTCGCGGGCGATGGCGAGCGGCGCCACGGCGCTGAAGGTGCCGTCTTGAATGTGCCTGCCCGCGCGCCCGGCGATCTGCGCGAGCTCGGCGGGGTCGAGGCCGCGCAGGTCGCGCCCGTCGAACTTGCGCAGCGAGGCGAAGGCCACGTGGCGCACGTCGAGGTTGAGCCCCATGCCGATGGCGTCGGTCGCGACGAGGTAGTCGACCTCGCCGGCCTGGAACATCGCCACCTGCGCGTTGCGCGTGCGCGGAGAGAGCGCGCCGAGCACCACGGCGGCGCCCCCGCGCGCGACGCGCAGCCGCTCGGCGAGCTCGTACACCTGCGGGAGCGAGAAGGCCACGACGGCGCTGCGCGGCGGGAGTCGTTGCAGGGGCACGGGCTCGACGTACGAGAGCCGCGAGAGGCGCGGGTGGCTGGTGACCTTCGCCGCGGGCACGAGCTCGCCCATCACCGCGCGCATCGTGTCGGCGCCGAGGAACCACGTCTCGCGCCGCCCGCGCGCGTGGAGGAGCCGCTCGGTGAAGACGTGCCCGCGCTGCTCGTGGGCGGCCATCTGCACCTCGTCGACGGCCACGAAGTCGACCTCGCGGTCGACGGGCATCGCCTCGGTGGTGCACACCCAGTAGTCGGGCCTGCGCGGCACGCGCTTCTCCTCGCCCGTGACGAGCGCGACGCGCGCCTCGCCCACGCGCGCGGTGACCCTGTCGTAGACCTCGCGCGCGAGCAGGCGCAGCGGCAGGCCGATCATGCCCGTGTCGTGGTCGAGCATGCGCTCGGTGGCGCGGTGCGTCTTGCCGGTGTTCGTCGGCCCGAGGAGCGCCGTGATGCTCGATGCGTCGGTCATGGCGGTCGGCGCCTCCGCCGCGGAGGGTGTGTGGTTCAGCGCGCGCAGGTCGAGGCGGGGATCTGCCGGTGCACGGGCGGCAGGCTCCGCAGGTACGCGAGCACCGCGCAGAGGCGCTGGTCGTCGAGCTGCCCCTGGTCGAAGGGGGTCATCTCGCAGAGCCTCCGCGCGCCGTCGGCGGCCACGCCCTGTCGAATCGCGCGCAGCACCTGCTCGTCGGTGCGCGCCCCGATGCCCGTCTCGCGGTCGGGCGTGAGGTTGGCGCCGTACGCCATCGTGCGCGGGCGGGGAAAGGTCTGCCCCGAGAAGTCCCCCGCGCCGGGGGCCGAGTCCTGGTGGCAGAAGTTGCAGAGCGAGCGCGCCACGCCGAGGCCGGCGCTGACGGTGCTCGCGGGAGGCCCCCCGTCGGGCCACTCGCAGCGCGGCAGCGTCACCGCGTCGGCCGCGTCGCTCGCGTCGCTCACGTCGCCCGCGTCGCTCACGTCGGCGGACGGGGCGTTGTCGACGGCTGCGTCGGCGGGCGTCGGGTCGTCGGTGCACGCGGCGGCGAGGGCGGCGCACGCGAGGGCGGCCACCCACGCGGCGCGGCGCGGCGGGTCGAAGATGCCAGGCTCGCGATCGATCATCGGTCGGTCTCCAGGGAGAAGCATGTCGAGCGTTGGTGCATAGCACCGTTGCGCGCACCCTTCACCGTCGCGGTTGCGAGAGGAGCGCACGCGGGGTGCGCCGTTGCCCCCTTTCGCTCTCGCCTCGAGGCGCCAGAATGCTCGGCCGAGAACGGAGGATTCCATGGCGAATGTTGCGGTGATCTACTACTCGTCGACGGGCACCAACCACGCGATGGCCGCGGCGGTGGGCGAGGGCGCGAAGGCCGCGGGGGCCGAGGTGCGCGTGCGCATCGTGGCCGAGAACGCGCCCGCGGCGGCGATCGATTCGAACCCGAAGTGGCGCGAGTTCGTCGACCGCACCGCGAACGAGCCCCGCGCCACGCTCGCGGACCTCGAGTGGGCCGACGCGGTGGTGTTCGGCTCGCCCACGCGCTTCGGCAACGTCACCTCGCAGCTCAAGGCCTTCATCGACTCGACGGGGGGCCTGTGGTTCCAGGGCAAGCTCGCGAACAAGGTCTACGCGGGCTTCACCTCGGCGCTCAACCCGCACGGCGGCCAGGAGTCGACCCTGCTCGCGCTCTACAACTCGCTCTACCACTTCGGCGGCATCATCGTGACGCCGGGCTACACCGATCAGTCCGTGTTCGCCGCCGGCGGCAACCCCTACGGCCCCTCGGTCACCGCGAACGCGCCGCCCACCGAGCAGAACCTCGCGCACGCGCGCTACCTCGGGCGCCGCGTCACCGAGATCGCCGCGAAGCTCCGCGCCTGACCGACAGTCTTCATACCAACTTCACGTCAAGTTTGCCGCTTTCGCGTGTACGACGTGTCCCCCCACCCAACGCTGTCGCGCACCTTCGCGGAGCCCCCACCCAACGCTGCCGCGCGCCCCGCCCCCGCGGAGCGAGGGCGTGGCTGAGCGTGCTGAAACGAGGTGACGAGCTGCATGCGTCTCGCAGGGGCCCTCGCGCTGCGAGGGCCATCACCTCAACGCTTCCTGGATGACGCTTCCGCTCG
>JBDHVF010000360.1:0-7829 GCA_039809605.1 Polyangiales bacterium
GCGCGCGTCGCGACGCGTTCACGCCGCGGTCGGTCGGCTCGTCGGGGGCCTCGCGCTGCGCGGGCGCCGCGGGCGACTCGACGGTCTGCTCGCCGGGGGCCTCGGGCGGCTCCGAGGCGCGCGGCGAGGCGGGCTTCACGCCGCGCAGGGTGTTGCTCGCGCGAGGGGCCGCGAGGCTGCGCGCCAGCGGTCGCTCGGGCTTCGGCTCCGCGGCGATGGGGCTCGGAGGCGGCGCGGGCGACGAGACCTCGGTGCGCTCGACGTTCTCGAGAAAGCTCCGCGGGCCGAGGTCGGGCCGCGGGGTCTCGACAGTCGGGCCGAGGAGCGCGTTGCGCCGGCGCACCACCCGCAGCGGCGCGCTCGCGTTGCCCGTGGGCTCGTCGGCCACGGCGTGCTCGCCCGTCTCGACGACGCCGAGCGCGGCGGTGAACTCTCGCGCGGCCTCGCCCGCGGTCGCGGGGCGGCGCTCGGGCGAGAGCTCCCAGCACTTGCGAAGGAGCGCGTCGGCCGCGGCGGGCACCTCGGGGCGCACGTCGGAGGCCCTCGGCCGCGCCCCCGAGTGCAGCGACCCGAGCACCTCGTCGGCCGCGCCGGGGAACGCCGGCCGCCCGGTGAGCGCCTCGTACGCGAGCGACGCGAGCACGAACACGTCGGCGCGCGGCGTGAGCGACGAGATGTCGGCGAGGGCCTCGGGCGACTGGTAGCTCGCGCGCACGCCGTCGAAGCGGGCGCTGTCGGCCTCGCCCACGCCCAGGAGCTTCACGACCCCGTCGGGCGCGGTGAGCAGCACGTTCTCGGGCGTGAGCGCGCGGTGCACGACGGGCGGCGAGCGACCGTGCAGGTCGTCGAGCGCGCGGGCGATCTCGCGCACCACGCGGGCGACCACGGGCAGCGGCAGCGGCACCGAGCGGTTGGCGACGGCTTCGCGCAGGCTCTCTCCTTCGAGCAGCTCGGTGACCTCGACCGGGCGACCGTCGGCGAGCGTGGCCGTCACGAAGGTGCGCGGCATGTGAGGGTGCTCGATGCCCCTGCGCAGCGACGCCGCCGCGAGGAACGACTCGCCCAGGTCGGCCACGTGCTCGCGGTGGAGCACGTTGGCCGCGCGCCGCTCGCCCGCCTCGGTGACCACCACGTACGCGGCGCCGAGGCGCCCCTCGGCGAGCAGCTCGTCGACGCGGTGCTCACCCGGCAGCTCGTCGCCGGGGTGCAGGGCCTGATCGCTGGGCACGTCGGTCGTCACGGCACCCGCACGCTACGCGAAACCTCGGCCGTGGCGCCAGTAGCGGGCGGCGCCGTCTCGTTCCGAGGGCGGCCGTCGCGCGCAGCGCCGATTCGCGTCCCGCCGAGGTCGTGCGGTACCCTGCGGGCGACGATGACCACGCGAAAGCCCCCGACGAGCACGACGAAGGTCCCAGCCGTCGCCGAACTGCCGGTGACGCGCGCCATGCTGATGGGCGTGCGCGACGAGCTGCGGGCCCGTCTCGATCACAACAACGCTCGACTCGACGAGACCAACGCCCGCATCGACGCGTTGCGCGCCGAGGTGCTCGCGGAGGTCCACCGGCTCGGCACGCTCGTCGAGGAGCAGGAGGTGCGCAACCGCGTCGTGCTCGAGGTCGTGCAGGGCCACAACGACCGCTTCGAACGCATCGAAGGAAGCATCGACGAGATGCGCGGGACGCTCCGCGAGATCCTCGATGCGGTGAAGCAACGCACGCGTACCTGAGGCGCGGCCCCGTGAGATGACCTCCCCCGCGGCCTCGTGTACCAATCGCCCGCATGTACACGCGGCTCCTGCACGAGGTCGACGCGCCCTTCCACGACCTGCCGACGCTGCCCGCGGACGTGCCCTTCGCGGCGCTCCCCGTCGCGACCGAAGCGCTCTCGCTCGCGAGGCCCGACCTGCGCGGCGTCGAGCGCCTCACCGCGCTGCGCACGCTGCAACTCCCCTCGGGCGACCTCGACGCGGACTCGCTCGCCGCGCTGCGGGGCCACCCCTCCGTCGAGCACCTCTCGCTCTCGCTCACGCGCGCGCCCGGCGACGGGCTCGCCGCGACGCTCGCCTCGCTGCCCTCGCTCCGC
This sequence comes from Polyangiales bacterium, assembly GCA_039809605.1. Taxonomy (GTDB): domain Bacteria; phylum Myxococcota_A; class Polyangia; order Polyangiales; genus CAISKJ01. The sequence continues at coordinate 2,083 of JBDHVF010000360.1, forward strand.
GTGCTGCACGTGACGGCGCCGCAGGGGGCCGACGGCGACACGGTGGCCGCCATCGCCGCGCTGCCGCGCCTCGCCGCGCTCACGCTCGACTGCGAAGGCAAGCTCGATGATGCCGCGCTCGCCCGCGTGACCGTCGCGCGCTCGCTCCGCACCCTGCGCGTGCGCCGACTCGCGCGCGTCTCGGCGAAGGGCCTCGGGGCGCTCGCCGCGCTGCCCCTGTTGGAAGTGCTCGACCTCGACCGCCCCTCCGCCGCGGACTCCGACGCGCTCACGACGCTGCCGGGCCTCGCGGGGCTGCGCGGGCTGCGGCTCCAGGCCGTGCGCGTCGCCGACGAGGGCCACGCGCCGCTCGCGTCGATGACCTCGCTCGAGTCGCTCTCGCTGCACAACAGCCCCGCGTCGGGCAAGGTCGCGCCGTACGTCGCCGCGCTCACGGGGCTCCGCGCGCTCGACCTCGGGTGGTCGAACGTCGAGGGCAAGCACGTCGCCGCGCTGGCCTCGCTCACGAAGCTCGAAGGGATCGACATCAGCAACGCGAAGGTGTCGGGTCCGCTGCTCGCCTCGCTGCTCGGCGCCATGCCGCTGCGCGCGCTGCGGGCGTGCAACATGACCTTCGGGCCCTGGGCGCAGGCCCTCTTCGCGCGCGGCGAGCTCGAGGCGCTGGAGCTCAACAGCGGCACGGTCTCGCGCGCGAGGCTCCAGTCGCTCGTGCACCTGCCGCGGCTGCGCAGGCTGGGGCTGTCGAGCACGAAGAAGCTCCCCGCCGCGGCGCTGCGCGCGCTCGGGCGCTTCGAAGCGCTCGAGTCGGTGGAGCTCGGTCACATCGAGCTCGACGACGCGGCGCTCGCGGCGCTCGCCGGGCTGCCGCGCCTCGCCGAGCTCGCGATGGCCTACGCGCGGGGCGTCACCGACGCGGGCCTGCGCTCGCTGGCGCGCGCGAAGGCGCTGCGGAGGCTCGACGCGCAGGGCGTCGACGCGCTCACCCCCGAGACCGCGCTGGCCATCGCCGCCGCGACGCCCCTCGAAGACCTCTGCGCGTGGCGCTGCATCGCGGTGCGCGCCGACGCCGTCGCGCGGCTGCGCGCGCTGCGCCCCACGCTCTCGGTGCGGGTCGAGGCGTGGCAGCGCGACCCGAGCCCGCTCCCCCGCGCGGCGCGCGTCAACGAGGTCGACCACCACACCGTGCTCGCGCCCGACCTGCGCTCCGCGGTGTCGTTCGACTGGTCGCGGAGCCTCGTGTGGGACCTCTCCGACGGCTCCTCGCGCGAGGGCCCGAAGCCCGCGAGCGTGCACGCCGCCGTGTTCCGCGCGTGCGGGACGCTCTTCGCCACCGGGAGCACGGGCGCGGTGACCGTGTACGCGCTGCCCTCGGGCGACGAGGTCTTTCGCACGACGGCGCCGCCGGGCGTGCTCGAGGGCGCGGCCGCGACGCGCGACGGCGCGCGCGTGGCCGTGGTGGGCGACAAGGTCGCCGAGGTGTGGTCGGCGCCCGCGGGCGAGAGGTTGATGCAGGCGACGCTCCCGTGGCGCGCACGGGGGGCGTGCTTCACGCCCGACGGCGGCGCGCTGGTGGTGTACGGCGACGGCGTGGCGGTGCTCGACGTGCCCTCGGGCGACCTGCGCGTGCTCGCGAGCGAGGCCGCGTGGTTCGCGCGGGCCTTCGACCGCGACGCGCTCTGGGTCGTGACCGCGGCGCGCGCGCTCGAGGAGCGGTCCTTCGCCGACGGCTCGCTGCGCTCGTCGTGGCAGCAGCCTCCGCGCGAGCTTCGCAGACAGCTCGCGGTGGGCCCCGAGGCGATCACCCGGCGCGACGAGCCCGTCGCCGAGTACCAGGAGCCCGACCGCGTGGTGCACATGGCCCGCACGCGCCGCGGCGAGGTGCGCGTGCTGCTCGACCGCAACGGCTACTACGGCGAGCTGTGGGCCGCGGGCGAGGCCACGCACCTCTACTTCGACGCGAGCGGCCGCCGCCCCGACCTCACCGACGACGGCGAGGCGCTGCTGGTGCCCGTCGAGATCGGCGCGAAGGCCAACGACCGCTACGACGTCGACGCGCTGCTCGCGTACGCGCGGGGCGCGCGATAGGCGCGGGCGTCTACCCCCCGATGCCGTCGAGCCGCTTGCGGAAGGCCTCGGGGTCTTCGCCCCGGCGCAGCGCGAGCACGCCCTCGCGCACCACCGCGAGGCGCCGCGCGTAGGCGCTCATCAGCGCGCGGGTGCGGGCGTCGAGCGCCTCGGCGAGCTCGCCCTCGTCGGCGGCGCGCAGCACCATCGCCAGGCCCTCGTCGAGCAACGGGTCGCCCGCGCTCACCACGTCGCCGAGCGCGCCGCGGCCCCTCTCCTGCACCAGCGCGAGCAGCACCGCGAGCACCCCGCCGACGCGCTCGACCTCGTCGGGCGTCGCGGCCTCGCCCTGCGCGGCGGGAGCCTTCGGCAGCGCGACGGTGCCCGCCTCGAGCAGGCGGTTGGCGGCGGCGAGCACCTTCCGGCGGCCCGCCGCGAGCAGCGCGCGCGTGGGCTCGTCGAAGTACGCGAGGTTCTGCTTGAGCCAGCGCACCGACTCGGCCGAGAGGGTCGTCAGGATGCGCCGCCGCAGCCCGTCGCTGGCGCCCGAGAGCGTGGTGAGCAGGTCGTCGCGCGCCACCAGCGCGAGCACGCGCGCGAGCTCGACGTCGCCGAGCGCGCGGAGCTGCTCGACGTCGGTGAACTCCGTCGACGACACCTCGGGCATCGGGTCGGCCTCGGCCTCCCGCTGCGTCGTCGCGGCGAACTGCGGGTCGGCGAGCATCTCGTCGAGCAGCGAATCGAGACCTTGGTGGCTCATCGGGGGCGTTCTCCTCTCCTCGCGGCGGCAGACGGTATCACCGTCTAGCCCCGCGGCGAGCGGTCGAGCATCCACGCGAGCCAGGCGATTCCGAGCGACTGGCCGAGCGTGGGGCTCTCGATCGGCGGCGCCCGCAGGAGCTGCACCGCGGGCATGATGCCGAACACGTTGCGGACGCGCTGCTCGGTGGCCTCGTCGAGGCCCGAGATCACCAGCCGCGCCCCGCGCCCGGCCCGCAGCGCGCGGATCTCCCCGCGGCGCGCGCCCGTCCTCGCGACGATGTCGCGCACGTCGGAGACGAAGCCCCGCGGCGCGCGCCCTCGCACCACGAGGACGCGGCCGTCGCGCACCGAGAGGCAGAAGAGGTCCTCGCGGCGCGCGAGCCACGTGAGCACGACGAGGGCGGCGACGACCGTGAGCGCGACGGGCATGGCGGCGACGGTTCTACCTCACGGGCGCCGCGACGTTCCGAAATGAAAGCTCCTGGCGCGCCGGCTTCGCGCTCGGCCCGCGGGAATGGCCTCTTCGCGCGGCGGCACGGGGAGTGCTCAGGGAGACGTCGTCCCGCGCACTCCACGGGACAGGAGAAGCATCACGTGAGCACCGGACATCTGCTCCTCCAGGCCGACCGACTCTACCCCTTCGACGCCCGCGGCATCGCGAAGCGCTTCCGCCACGCCGCCATCTTCGGCGCGCTCGACGCGCTCCAGCCGGGCGAGACCATGCGCTTCTGCAACGACCACGACCCGCTGCCGCTGCTCGACCAGCTCCGCGCGCGCTACGGCGCGGCGGTCGAGATCACGTACGTGGCCCGCGAGCCCGGCAACATCGTCATCGATTTCGCCCGCAAGGGGTGAGCGCGGCGCCCCGGCGCGTTTCACGCTGGAACGCCGCGCCGCGCGGTGTTCAGCGCACGAGGATCTGCACGTAGCGGGTCTTGGTGTCTGCGCCCGACGGGTAGATCGAGCTCTGCCACCAGAGCCCGTTGGCGTTGCAGGGCCACGTCGCGCGGTCGCACGAGGCCGTCATGATCGACGCGAGGTTGAGCATGCCGTTGTCGTAGGTGGTCCATCCGCCGGCGCAGCCCACGCAGTTGCCCGCGCCGAACACCCACCACGACGGCCCCGCGAGAAAGCTCAGGAACGAGTTCTCGTTCGACCCGTCGACCGCGCACCCGCCCGTGGGCCCGCCGCCGTTCACGTCGAGGCCGCGCACGGTGAAGCCCAGCGCGCGCCGCACGTCGTCGGGCACGTTCGACGACGCGAAGTCGACGCCCGAGCGGATCCACGTCGTGCTGCACATCGGCGCCACGCGCGCCCGCACGTAGCTCCCGAACGACGCGTCGCCGAGCAGCCCGCGGAAGCCGAAGTGGTACTCGTCGGTGAGCACCATGAGGTCGCTGCCCGCCACGGTCGCGTACGCGGGCGACTTGAAGTCGTCGGTGGCGCGCGCGGCCACGGTGCCGAAGGCGCTCGTGTCGCTGAAGACCGCGTTGGTGGTCCAGCGGCGCGTGTCCGTGGGCGACGAGTTGTAGAACGTGGCGAGCAGCGTCCAGCCGCCGCCCGCCGTGCTCATGTCGCAGTACGCGTCGAAGTCGTCGAGGCCGCCGGGGCCGTCGGGGTCGATGCGGTAGACGCCGCTCGGCGCGCCGCTCATGGCCGCCGCCACGCCCGCGCAGCTCCGCTGCAGGCACCGCCCGCCCACGCACGCCAGCCCCGCGGCGCACGCCGCCCCGCACGCGCCGCAGTGCGCCGGGGTCGAGCCGAGGTCGGTCTCGCAGCCGTTCGCGAGGCTGCCGTCGCAGTCGCCGCGCCCGTCGCGGCAGGTGGGCGCGCACGCCCCCGCCGAGCACGTCACCGCCGTCGCGTCGGGCGCGCTCGCGGGGCACGCGTTGCCGCAGCGCCCGCAGTGGGCCGTCGAGGTCGCGGTGTTCACCTCGCACCCGTCGGCCGCCGTGCCGTTGCAGTCGCCGAAGCCCGCGTTGCACACCGGGGCGCACGCGCCCGCGCGGCACACGGCGCCCGACGCGTTCGAGCCCGCGGTGCAGGCGTTGCCGCAGCGCCCGCAGTGCGACGCGCTCGTCGACACGTCGACGCACACCATCGCCGCGCCCGCGCCGCACACCGTCTCGGGCGCGGTGCACGTGAGCACGCACGCGCCGCCGTCGCACACCCGCCCGCTCGGGCACGCGCTGCCGCAGGCGCCGCAGTTCGCCCGGTCGCTGCGCGTGTCGACGCACGCCGAGCCGCAGAGCGTCTGCCCCATGGGGCACTCGCACACGCCCATCACGCAGGTGCGCCCCGCCGGGCACGCGCTGCCGCAGGCGCCGCAGTTCGCGGCGTCGGTCGCCGTGTCGACGCAGCTCGTGCCGCAGAGCGCCTGCCCCATGGGGCAGGTGCACGCGCCCATCGCGCAGGTCTGCCGCTCGCCGCACGCGTGGCCGCAGGCGCCGCAGTGGGCCGCGCTCGACTGCGTGTCGACGCACGACCCGCCGCAGAGCGTCGCGCCGCCGGGGCACGCGCACGCGCCCATCGCGCAGCTCTGCCCGCTCGGGCACGCGTGGTCGCACATGCCGCAGTGGGCGTCGCTGGTCTGCGTGTCGACGCAGGCCGAGCCGCAGCGCGCCTGCCCCGTCGGGCACGCGCACATGCCCGCGGCGCAGGTCTGCCCCGCGGGGCACGCGTTGCCGCAGGCGCCGCAGTTCATGCCGTCGGTCATGGTGTCGACGCAGGCCGAGCCGCAGCGCGTCGCGCCCGCCGCGCACGCGCACATGCCGCCGACGCAGGACTGCTCGCCGTCGCACGAGCGCCCGCACGCGCCGCAGTTCTGGCGGTCGGTCGAGGTGTTGGCGCATCGGTCGCCGCAGCGGGTCTCGCCCGCGGCGCACGCGGCGTCGGGCGGCGCGTCGAGCACGTCGTCGGGC
>JBDHVF010000361.1:0-7827 GCA_039809605.1 Polyangiales bacterium
GGCGCTTCAACCAGTCGATGTACACCTCCTCGCGCGACACCTTCGTCTCGCGAGGAATCCCGAGCGTGGCGTGCACGAACGCATCGAGCTCCCGCGGCTTCACCTTCCCGCGCCTGTCGGTCCCGAGCGCACGCGTCCCTGGTGTCCGCGTGCGCACGACGGGGCAGAGCCTCGTCCTGAACCCCAGGCGCTGCCCCTGTTCGAACGAGGGGATCGAGTTCGACTTGCAGATCCGGAGGATCTCGCGATGCGCGGGTCCCATCGAGCGCCTGAGCGCGTCGTCCCCTTCGCTCGCGTAGCCGAGCGCGTAGATGCAGCCCGGGTCGCGCATGGCCTCCGGAAGCGTGTCGTCGAGCGCGAACACGTGCAAGGGCACGTCCGCGGGATCCGAGGTTCGCGCGAAGAGCTGCGAGAGCCCCGCGTGAAGAAGGTACCCCTCGTCGACGCTGGCGGGGAGGTGGTGCCGCGCGGCGAGGCGCATGAGCGCGCGCCGATCCAGCACCAACCTGACGATGTGCAGCGACCGCGTCACGAAGCAGCCTCCTTGTCCCGGGAGATCCATTCGGTCTTCACGTACCGCACCCCGTAACGCCGCTCCGCCTGCGAGAAGGACAGGGGGACGTCATACCGGGGATCCCCATCGCTCCCGGTCGCATCGAAGATGACGCGCTGGCCGTCGCGGTCGAAGCGATCCGCGAGGGGCGCGGCGCGGACGGCATCCCTCGCGCTCAGGTCCGCGGTCGAGAGCAACGGCGGCACCGACGGCGGACACGACCGGCGTCCCAGAAAGAGCGGCCAGCGCGGGGACTTCAACGCCCAGGCGATCCGCGCGACGAGCTCCGCGTCTCCCTCCAACGCGGCGACGAAGCTCGCGTCCTGGAGGTAGTAGCGGTCGGTCGGGACGCAGTCCTTCACGCCGTGCACGAAGTACCGCCTGCTCCCACGAAACCGCCCCCCGCCCGCGGTGTGGAAGTCCCGCAGCAGCGCCCCTGACCGATCCACACGCACGGCCATCTTCATCGCGGCGAGCATGGCGAGCGTCGCGTCGTCGTCGCGCTCCATCCCGAGCGCGGCGCCTACGAGGCCCAGCACGCCGCTCTTGGTCGGCTCGCGCTCGGTGTCCCGAACCCCGAGCTTGCCCTGCGCCGACCATGCTTGAAGGGGGCCCTCCAGCCGGAGCACCACGGCGCTCACGCAGGGGCCCCGAGCGCGCGGCGGGACACCTCTGCGTAGAAATCGTGCAGCCCGGAGATGCGCGTGGGGTACGCCTCGCCGTCGAGAAGGTCTCGATCCGCCCACGAGAACCGGTGCGCGTCGCCGACCACGTCCCGGAGCCGGTGCGCGTAGTCCTCCAGCTTCTTGATGGAGTCGTCGACGAGGTCGACGTCGTCGCCGCGCGGGCGCGCGGGCTTGAGGAAGGCGTTGGCCAGGGACACCGACGTCCCCCCCTCGCGCACGACGGCCATCGCGTAGCTCGGGAAGTTGTGCGCCGCCGTGCCGTTCTGCTTCCCCGTGGGGATCGCAGTGACGAAGCCGCGGACGAACGCGTCGACCGCGCGCGCGACGAGCTCGCTGCCCCCGCCGAGGTTCTCGCGGAGCGCAGTCACGTCGAGCACGGCGTACCGGTAGAAACACGACGAGTTGAACTGGACCGTCCCCATCATGTCTGAGCCCGCGTTGTCGTCGGGCTTGAAGTCATCGAGCGCCGTGAAGAAGTCGAAGTCCATCTTGACGCGGTTGGTCGAAATGGCGTGCGCGACCTGGCACGCGGCGTCCACGTTCCAGTCCGCCTTGTCAGCGATCATGCGACCAAACAGGGCGACATCGACGGTCTTGCGCGCCTCCTCGAGGAGGGCCTCCACCGCGTCGCGCACCTCCTTGGGGTAGGCGCTCTGCGCCTCCTTCTTCTCGCGCTTGCGATCCTTCTTGGGCGCCTTCTTGGGCGCCTCCTCGGCTCCCTTCTCGGCCCCCTCGACCGGTCCCTCCGGCATGTTGGAAGACGGCGCCTGTACCGCGGCCTCGAGCGCCGCGCGATTGTCATGAAGCACCTCGACGAGCTCCCCGACGACGCGCTTGGGGACGAAGAGCAGGTACTCGGTCTTCCACGCGTCGTCGCCGTCGCCCTTCTTGTTGCGGCCCAGCCCGACGCCTTCGAGCGCGCCCATCGCCACCGCGAGGGCCCGCTCGCGCTCGTACGCGTGCTTCGCTGCCAGCTCCTCCGCGACCTTCATCGCGAGCCGCTTGGTGCGCACGCCCATCGCCTCCGGCTCGACGAGCTTCGAGAGCTCGAAGGCCGCCCGGACCGCACGCTTCTGGCACTGGCTGGAGATCCGCGCGCGGCGGTGGCCTCCGAGCTCACAGTCCTTCGGCGCCCCCGTGTCGTCGCGGTTGAGGTTGGAGGGCGCGAAGTTCTGCAACAGATGGAGTTCGATCTTCATCGTCAATCGCCTTTCACTCGTCAGGGTTGGTGGGGTCCTCGGCGGGTACGGGCGCCCAGAAATCTCGCGCCCACCGCCGCCGCACGAAGTCCTCGGGGTGGCCCCAGTCACGGATCGAACGGCGCAGGTCGCTCCAGTCAATCGACGCCCTCTTGCTCGCCATCAGCGACACCGCGTGACGGAGGTGTACGGGCAGGTCCTCGCGCGTCGCGTCGAGCAGCGCGCGGAAGCGCAACGCCACGCTCGACGTCGGGTCGACCTCCCTGCCGTTCGCCTTCAGCGCTTGCATGCGCAACGCCGACGCCAGCGTCTGAGGGCCGTCCTCGGGGTGCGTGGCGAAGAGCGCAGCGATCATGGCGGCCTCGTCCTCGTCCACGGTCTGCCGCGCAGACCCTCGCTTGACGAAGGGCATCACGACACGCAGCGCGTCGTAGGAGCGCTCCTCCCGCAGCGACGCGCGCAGCGACGCGAGCACCGCCCTGGACTCCGGACGTTCGCGCTGCGTAGCGGCGAGCTGCTTCAGGTACTCGATGAGGGGATCGCCCCGATCCGTCTCCTGGATGGTCATGGATTCTTCTCCTTCGCGGGGGCCTCCTTCACGGTGACGCGCGCCCCCCGCAACCGTTCGTCGAGGACGACGCGCGCGAGCGCGTACGCCTCATGCCAGCGCGAGGCCCCCTGCACGGGCGTCGTCGCATCCTCAAAGGCGCTTCGGATGACCTGCCTCGCGCGCCGCGCGTACGCCTCCGTAGCTGCCTTCGGGTCGCCGCCCAGACTTCGCAGGAAGCTCTCGAAGGCCACCCCCAGCGCGCTCCACGCCCGCTCTTCCGCGTTGAACGATCGGACGAGGTCGGTCACGGCAGCGGGGTCGGGATCGCGCCCCGACTGCGCGAGGGCGCGCTTCGCGAATGTGCGGAGGGATTCGCGCAACGCCTCCACGAGCTCCTGTGAACGTGAGAGGCTCTGCTCCACGGCGAGCCGCGCGGCCTCGTCGTCGAAAGTCCTCGCGAGGGCGTGGACGTGCTCGGTGCGCACGGCGTCCACGCGCGACTTCTCCGCGGCGAGCCCGTGAACCTCCACCGCGTACATGCGCTCGGCCCCGAGGAGGTCCCGCGCCTCTTCCGAAGCGACGAGGCTGATCGCGTGTGGCCGTTCGAAGCGGCCGGACTCCCCGCGCCCCGATTCGAAGAGCGCGTTGGCGTCGCGCCAGAAGGCCCGTTCGGGGTCGATGCCCACGCTCAACCAGCCGTGCTTCTCGTGCCGCTTCCAGGTCACCATGGGGTCGTGCGGCGCCCCCTCGTCGAGCCCCTTCCACACGGCGTTGATGAAGCCCGTCACGAAGCCGCCTTCGTGAATCAGCTCGACGCGGCGGCTCTGCCACGTGAGGAGGTCGAGGTGGCCCCGCGGCCGGTACTTGGGCTCGTCGGGCCGGAGGAGCCGTCGCGGCGGCGGCTCCTGCTCCCAGGCGCACGCGTCGGTCTGCCCGCCCGTCGGAATCGGGAGTCCGTCCTCCGGCGCGTAGTGCAGGAGGTTGGAGACGAGGGTCTCGAAGAGCGTGCGCCCACGGAGGACGACGACGCCCGCGCGAACGAGGGGCGCCGCAGTGGCCGACACTGGCTCGCCGGGCTTCTTCACGAGCCCGCCCGGAACGAACGCGTGGTGCGCTAGCAAGGCGCGCGCCGCGCGCGCGGGTGACATCCTCGGCGGAGGGTCGTCCGGCCGATGCCGAAAGAGCGCGCGAGCGAGGCCCCACTCCGAGCGCACCAGCTCCAGCTCGTCGATCGGCGCGACGTACTTCCCGAAGTCCTCCCGGAGACCTCGCACCTGAGCGAAAGGTTGTGTCGGGTGGAAGAGGTCCATACGCGCCGCAACGCGGTCGAGGTAGTCGTCGACCTTCCGCGCGTCGAAGGCCCCCGGGCGGACGATGGCTTCCCACTCCCTCGTCCCGCGGGGACCGTCGTACACGCGGTGGAGGACGGCAAGCAGATGGCGCGTCAACGCGGCGACGACCAGGGGCGACGGGTCGCAGAGCGCCTTCAGCGCATGCGCGTCGCGCAGCACGTCCCGCGTCGAACGCTCGACGACCGCGCCCTCCGCGGTCTCGACGGGGATCCAGGGTTCGCGTGTCAGATCGAACATCGTCATCGCCCTTCCCTCCTGCGCTGTTTGCGCTCGATCACGAGGCCCAGCTCCGGGTCGAGGCGCAGGCGGTGGTCCCCTACCCGAGCCTCGCCGCCCTCGAACACGACACACCGCCGGTAGCGGAGCAGCGCACTCTCGCGCCACGCCGCCGGATGGTAGGACGCACCGTCCAGCAGGGATCTGACAAGCGACGGCTTCGAAACCGCGATCGACCTGCGGACGAGACGCTTCGCGAGGTCGAAACCGGGCGCGACTTCGAGATCGATGGCGGAGCCGTCGCGGTCGTTGGCGTACACCGCGCCGCCTCGGCGAACGAGGCACACCACGTCGACGGACGGGTCTCCGTCGCGGGTCATCGCGCGAAGCTGCTCGTGGACCCCGGGGTCCTCGTCGTCGTCGAGGGTCGCCCGGAAGGCGCCAAAAATATCGTCGGGAAGGTTCGGTCGCGGCAACAGACGCCGCTCCGCGTCCTGTCGCTGCGCGCAGCTCACTCCCACGTGCTCGACGGCGGCGTCGTGGAGTGTGTCTCCCTCCGGCGGCACTCCGGCGCAGTACACGGTCTCCACGAGCCCCTCGATGTCATCGGGAAGCACGATCATGCGAGCTCCCTGTTGCAGCGGGAGCTGCTGCAGCACCTGAAGCGTCCCGCGCGCGAGCACCTCGGCATACACGGCGGCGACGGCGTCGAGGTTCACCGTCTCCCAGGGACCCTCCGGGCGAGCGACGAAGACCTTCGGCTGAGGGTGCCTCGGGCTTCGGTTGCCGCGCTTGTGGCGGTGGACCCGGCCCGTTCGCTGGAGGAGCAGGTCGATGGGCGCAAGGTCGGTGAAGAGCACATCGAAATCGACGTCGAGGCTCTGCTCCAACACCTGGGTGCCGACCACCACGCAACGCTCCGGGCGCTGCGCGCCACGTTGCTCGGGTCCGAGCCACGATTCCAGGCGCCGCTCTCGCGCGGCCCGCTCCTCAGGAAGCAGCCGTGCATGGAGCAGGAGCCTCGGGACCTCGGGATCCAGGGCCCGAACCGCGGCGAGCGCATCCTGCGCGCGGTCGACCGTGTTGCAGATCCACCCCACGCACCCATGCCTCGCCGCCTCGACGACCCTCCGGGCGAGAGCGGGGATGTCGTCGAAGACCTCCTCGACCGCGACAGGCATCGACGCCCCACGGGGCGCGACATGTACCGCCTCGACCCCCGCATGAGACGCGGTGGTGATGCGGGGGTACCTGGTGACCTTAGCAGGCTGCTCGGCCATCGCGCCGGCGCCCTTCCGATAGGCCGCGAGCAACGCGGCCCGCCGTTCCGACGGCAGCGTCGCGGACAGGAGCACGACGGGCGTTCCCAGCGCACCGAGCCACTCGACCAGCCGGTCGAGCAGCGTGCTCGTGTAGGTGTCGTAGGCGTGGACCTCGTCGAAGATGACGGCCTTCCCAGCAAGCCCGAAGAGTCTCACGAAGAGGTGCGTTGTGCGCATGACCCCCAACAGCGTCTGGTCAATGGTACCGACGCCGTACTCCGCGAGGAGGGCGCGCTTCTTCGACAGGAACCACGCGTCAGCGCGGACCCCTTCGGAGCGACGTTCGTCGCGGTCGTACACCGCCACGAGCTTGCGGTAGCTCTCCACGAGGTCGGCGTCGCCGTGCGCGAGCACCAGCGTGCTCCGCCGGTCGGGGTGCGCGCGCTCCAGGAACGATCGCACACGCCCGAGCATCTGGTTCGCCGTGGCCTTCGTCGGCAACCCGAGGTAGTGCCCGCGCTGACCGAGCCTCGCGTTCGAAGCCTCCGCGAGCAGGAGCGCGGCCTCGGTCTTCCCCTCGCCCATCGGCGCCTCGACGACGACCATCGTCGGCACCTGGAGCGCCGACGCGACCCCGTCAGCCGCGATGTGAAGAGGCCATGGTGTCAACTCGGGGAAGAGCGCCGCGAAGCCGCGCGGAGGCTTCGACTCGTGTATGCGCATCCCGGCGCGCTCCAACGCCACGGCGGCGCGGGACAGAGCAAGGGGCCAGTACGACACGAGCGATGGCTGCGGCGGCACGTACTCGAAGACCTCGTCCATCGACCCGATCCAATCCGCGACTGCGGTGAGGCCCGCGAGCAGGATCAAGTCGGCGTGGCTCACGGCCTCCAGGTCGGGGCAACGATCGACGCCGAACAAGGCCGCCAGCTCGCGGATCACCCCTTCACGGGCTTCGAGCCAACGCGGCGCGGCTCCCGCTTCTTGCGGTGCGGGAATCGCACTCATCCTGGCGGTCACGTCTGTCGGAAAGTCGCCATGGTGCGCGGCGACGGCTCGCGCAAATGCGCGGGCGACCGAAACAGATGCGCCACGCCTCTTCAACTCCCTGTACACGTAGCCCATCCCCAGATCGCCGTGATGCCTCGCGTTTTGAGGGGCACAGAGGTCGTAACCGTGCGCGGTGTAGAGGGCTTGCGCCCACGCGAGCTTCGCCACAAACGCGGGCGACACCTTACCGAGGTCATGCAGCGCGATCACGAACAGGAGCCAGCGCAGCGCTGCTTCGGGGCCACCTGGATGGAGCGCGAGGAGCCGCTCGCGCAGCGACGGCGCGAGAAGTTGCACGACCATCAGCCCCGCGACGGCAGTGACATCGGCCATGTGGCAGAGCAACGGATGGGCGGGGCAAGACCCTTGCGGACGCCCCTTGCCCCAGACCTCCCACTCCGGGCGCCCATTAGCCGTCGCGATCCAGATCTCGGGAGTATTCGCCGCAGTCTGCAGTGCAGCGGCGTCGCTCCCCGCCATCGCGTGCAGAATATTGATCAAATCGTACATATCACGCTCACGGCATCGTTGTTTGGAATATGTTACCGCCCCGTACCTTAGCGACGCGGGCGCCGTCGCAACAAGGTCTTCGTGAGTAACGCCTCGGCACACGCCGCGACGTCCGCGCAATGGTCCTCGAGCGGATGCCACGCCAGGATCACGTCCTCGCGCGTCTCCAGCTTTCCCCAAAACCCGGTCGGTTGCCCCTGCATGCCGCCGACGTTAGAAACCTCGGGCTACCGTTGTCCACCTCATTTCCTGGCAGCGAGACATAGTCTGTCGCTCCGCGGGGTGAGTTTCCGATCGTGCGCAGGCGTCATGGTCGTCCGAGGGCGTGTCCGTCGCCGCCCGGGGTACGCCGGAGTCCATGGGCTCGCTGGGGAGGCTGACCCCGGGCTACCGAACGCGGTCGCCGCGCCTTCGCGCGGCTGCACGTTGCTCTGGCGTGGCGGTGACGC
>JBDHVF010000362.1:0-7793 GCA_039809605.1 Polyangiales bacterium
GCGCTGATCGCTCAGCGCAGCGACGCGTCGACGCTCACGCCGAGGCCCGACGTGGTGACCTGCACGGGCCACGCGCCGATGCGCTGCGTCGAGAGGTTCTGCGGCGACACGCTGAAGTTCACGCCCTCGATCGTGGTGAGCGTCGAGAAGGCGCGCAGCGCGCGCCGCGGGATCACGCCCGCGCCCGCCGCGCCGGGGAACTCTGCGATGACCCGCACCGAGTGGAGGTGGCCCGAGACGCGCCCCGTCGCCGCGAGGCTCACGTACACCGACCGCGCGTCGCTCGGGCGCCACGAGACGGTGAAGTCCTCGTCGCGCGCCACGGGGAGCGTGACGCCGGGCGTGAGCCGCGGCGCCGTGAGCGCGATGGGCGCGGGCACGTCGATCATGAGCGAGAACGCGGGCACCGAGGCCGAGCCCATGGCGCGCAGCTCCATGTGCGCCGGCCCGTGGAACACCGGCCTGGGCTCGTAGAAGTACATGTACTGCCCGTTGCGGTTGGGGTTGAGCGAGACGGGCTCGGTGCCTCCGCGCACGGTGATGGCCCCCGCGTGCGGAAAGGGCGTCGGGTGCGTGTCGCGCGGCGCCTCGGCCTCCTCGTCGCACGAGATCGCGTCCCAGCTCCCAGCGCTCAGGTACGTGCAGCGGCCGTCGTCGGGGCGTGGCACGAGCCTGAACTCCGCGCTCGCGTACGCGCCCTCGTTGCCCTCGTTGAGGTAGCTGCCCACGTAGAGGTACGCGTAGCGCTGGTCGAAGACCGACGCGTCGGGGAGCTGCCACGTGCCCGCGTCGGCGCCCCCGTCGACCACGATGGGCCCCGCGTCGACGGGCCGAAAGGGGTCGGTGCCGTTGGGGTTCACGCCGGGCGGAACGTCGGCGCGGCCCGCGTCGTCTGCGAGGCCTCGCGTGCCGTCGACCGTGCTGGCGCAGCCCGCGCTGAGCGCCGCGCCCAGCGCCCACGCGATCGTTCGTGCGTTCATAAGCTCGCCGCGAGTCTGCGCGACTTCTCGCTCCGTCGCCAGCGCGCCGCCCCGGTTGACGCCGCATTTCACCGCGCCGTAGGGTCTGCGCCCCGATGACCACGCCCGCTCGCGCGCCGCGCCCGCTGCCCATTCGTCACGCGGGCGTGGTGTGCGCCGCGGGCGTGGGGCGCGACGCGCTCTGGCGCGCGGTGCTCTCGGCGTCGCCGCTCGCGTCGCCCGTCTCGCGCTACGACGTGGGCGACCTCGCCGTGCGCAACGCGGCGCTCGTGCCGGGCGACCTCTGGCGCTCGTTCGAAGCGCGCTGGCCGGGGCGCGACCCCTCGGTGCAGCTCGCGCTCGCGGCCGTCGACGACGCGCTCGGGGGAGCGGCCCCGCCGCCGGGCGCCGCCCTCTTCGTGGGCACCAGCCTCGGCGGCGTCGCGTCGTGGGAGCCCTGGCACCGCGCGCTCGCCCTCGGCGAAGACGCGGGCCGCGCGCCCGCCTGCGTGGGCCACGGAGACACCGCGACGTCACTGGCCCGCGAGCTCGGGCTGCGCGGCGAGGCGGTGACCGTGAGCACCGCGTGTACGTCGTCGTCGGCCGCGCTGATGCAAGCCGCCGACGCCGTGCGCGCGGGCGACGTCGAGGTGGCTCTGGTGGTGGGGGTCGACGTGCTCGGTCGCTTCGTGCACGCGGGCTTCGACCGGCTCAACGCGCTCACGCCCGACGCGCTCGCGCCCGCGCCCTTCGCCGCCGACCGCGCGGGCATGTGGCTCGGCGAGGCCGCCGCCGCGGTGGTGATCGCGCGCGAGGGACCCGCGGTGGCGCGCTACCTCGGGGGCGGCGCCTCGGGCGACGGCGTGCACATGACCGCGCCCGACCGCACCGGAGGGGGCATGGCCCGCGCGATCGAGCGCGCGCTCTTCGAAGCGGGCGCGGCCCCTCGGGAGGTCGCGTGGGTGAGCGCGCACGCGACCTCGACGCGCTTCAACGACGCCATGGAGGCCGCCGCGCTGCGGAGGGTCTTCGGCGAGGCCGCTCCGCCCGTGCACGGCGCCAAGCCCGTGACGGGGCACACGCTCGGCGCGTCGGGGCTCGTCGAGGTGGCGCTCACGATCGAGGCGCTGCGCAGGCGGCTGCGCCCGCCGACGCACTCGCCGCGCCCGCGCGACCCGGCGCTCGCGTGGCTCACGGTCGACCGCGAGGCGGCGGCGCTCGGCGAGGGCGTCGCGCTCTCGCTCAACGCGGCGATGGCGGGGCACAACACGGCCCTCGCGCTGGGGGCCCCGTGAGCGCGGTGGTCACGGCGTGGGCCGCCCTCACGGCCGCGGGCGAGGGGGCCCCCGGCGAGCCCCTCTGGGGCGAGCTCGATGGGCTCACGTGCTCGCGCGCGCCGGTGGCGATTCGCGCGCTCTGGCCGTCGGCGCCCGAGCGCGTGGGGCGCATGGACCGCGCGAGCGCGCACGCGCTCCTCGTGGCGCACCGGGCGCTCTCGCGCGCGGGCTTCGGAGGGAGCGCGCCCGCGGAGCTCGCGGTGGTGGTGGGCACCTCGCTCGGGTGCGCCGAGGTCAACGAGCGCTACCACCGCGCGCTCGTGGAGCGGGGGGCCGAGGGGGCGTCGCCGATCCTGTTCGCGCAGACGATCCCGTCGGCGCCCGCGGGCGAGGTCGCCATCGCCCTCGGCGCGCGGGGCTTCGCGACGACCGTGATGGCGGGGCGATGCTCGGGCGTGGCGGCCCTCGTCGCCGCGCGCCGCGCGCTGGCCCTCGGCCGCGCCGACTCGGCGCTCGTGATCGCGGGAGACACCCTCGGCCCCGACCGCGTTCACCTGCGCGCCTCGCGCGGCGAGCCCCCCTGCGCCGAGGCCATGGTGGCGCTTGTCGTGGAGCGCTCCGAGGTCGCGCGCGATGCGGGCCGCCGCGCGCTCGCCGTCATCGAGCGCGCCGACGTGACGGGCGGCGCCGAGGGCGACGACGCGAGCGTGGACTGGATGGGCGCGTCGGGGCTGATGGAACTCGTCGCGTGGCTCGACCGCGGGAGCGCGGAGAGCTTTCAGCACGAGGTGCGCTGCGCGTCGGGGCGCGTGGGGCGCCTGCGCGCGCGGCGCTGACATCGCCGCGGGCCGTGATATCACTCCGCGCCGCTGCGATGCTCCGTCCGGTCGAATGGGTCGTGCGTCTCGTGCTGATCGGGGGGACCTTCGCGTACTTCGGCGCGGGGTCGCTGGCGCTGTCGTACGTGGTCCTGCCGCTGGCGCTGCGGGGCCTCGCGCCGGGCGCCGCGCGGGTCGGGCGCGCGCACGCGATCGTGGCGCGGGGCTTTCGGCAGTTCCACACGATCATGCGGGCGCTGCGGCTGCTCGACTACGACCCGCGCGAGGCGTCGGTCCCGTTGCCCGACGGCGCCTGCGTGGTGATCTCGAACCACCCCACGCTCGTCGACGTGACGGCCGTGACCGCGGCGCTCGGCTCGGCGTGCACCGTCGTGCGCACCGACCTCTTCGAAAACGTCTTCCTGGGGCGCATCCTGCGCGAGTGCTGGCACATCGACGGCGGCGACGGCGCGTCGATGTCGGGCGCGGCGGTGATCCAGGGCGCGCTCGACCGGCTCGCGGCGGGCTTCAGGGTGCTGGTGTTCCCCGAGGGCACGCGCTCGCCGCCGGGGGGCGTGCGCAGGCTGCGGCGCGGCGCGTTCGAGATCGCGTGCAGGGCGAACGTGCCCGTGGTGCTGCTCTTCGTGACGTGCACGCCCCCCACGCTGATGAAGGGCGTACCGTGGTACGCGCTGCCCAAGCGCCTCGCGCGCATGCGCATCACCGCGCTCGACGTGCTGCGCCCGGAGGATTTCGGCGGCGACGCCCGGCGGCTCGCGCGCCACGCGCAGGCGATGTACCGTGCGCGCATCGAGGCGTGGAGGGCGGCGCACCCCGACGACGTGCCCGCCGCTGCCCCGCCGCCCGACGAAGACGCCTAGGAGAGGCTGAGAGCACCGCCCATGGAAGACCTTGAGATGGACATGAAGCGCCTGATCGTCGAGTCGCTGATGCTCGACAACGTGAAGCCCGAGGAGATCGACAGCGCGGCGCCGCTGTTCGGCAGCGGCCTGGGCCTCGACTCGATCGACGCGCTCGAGCTCGCCATGGCGATCGAGCGGCGCTACGGGGTGAAGCTACGCGCCGACGACGAGGGCAACCGGGCCATCTTCGCCTCGGTGCGCGCCCTCGCCGCCCACGTCGCCGCCCACCGTTCGAAGGGGGCCGCGGGCGCATGACGCGCGACGAGATCCTCGCCGAGATCACCCGCGCCCTCGTCGAAGACTTCGAAGTCGACCCCGAGGCCGTGCGGCCCGAGGCGCGGCTCTACGAAGACCTCGACCTCGACAGCATCGACGCCATCGACATGGCCGTGAAGATGCGAGAGATGACCGGGCGCCGCGTCGAGGAGCGCGAGCTGCGCGCCATCCGCACCGTGGCGGACGTGGTGCGCACGGTCGAGACCCACCTCGAGAAGTGACCCGATGACCCTGCACAGTGACTTCGTGATCGTGGGCGCCGGCCCCACCGGCTGCGCCCTGGGCACCTACCTCGCTCGCCGCGGCGCGCGCGTGACCCTCGTCGAGTCGGTCGAGCGGCCCGAGAGCGTCGTGGGCGAGTCGATGCTGCCCGGCTCCACGCTCGTGTTCGAGGAGTGCGGCCTCGACATGACGGGCTTCAACGTCAAGCGCGGCGCGGTGTTCTGCGAGGGCGGCCGCTCGGTGCGCTACGACTTCTCCGAGGCCGAGGCGCCCCGGTACAAGTGGTCGTGGCAGGTGCAGCGCGAGGTGTTCGACCTGCGCTGGCGCGACGCGGCCCGCGCGGCGGGCTGCGCGATCGTGTACGCCGAGGCGCGCGACGCCGACGTGGCCGCGCGCACGCTCGAGACCTCGGCGGGCGCCCTCAAGGCCGGCCGCATCATCGACGCCGGCGGCCGCTCGATGTGGCTCTCGCGCAAGCTCGGGCTGCGCGTGGGCGACGCGCGGCTCAAGAACGCCGCCGTGGGCACGCGCTTCAAGGGCGTGAGGCAGCTCGCGCCCGACGAGCCCGGCGACATCGACATCTGCTGCATCCCCGGCGGGTGGATCTGGATCATCCCCTTCGGCGGAGGGGTGGCGTCGGTGGGCGCGGTGATGTCCCCCACGTGCCCGCTGCGCGGCACCGCCGAGGAGCGCTTCCGCGCCGCCATCGCCGCGTCGCCCGACGCGTCGGCGCGGCTCGAGGGCGCCGAGCGCATCCTGCCCTTCCGCGGGCTTCAAGATTTCACCGCGACCTCGACGAGCTTTCACGGCGACGGCTTCGCCCTCTGCGGCGACGCGGCGACCTTCATCGACCCGGTGTTCAGCTCGGGCGTCCTGCTCGGGCTCCACGGCGCGCGCCAGCTCGCGGCGGCCCTCGACGGCGGCGACCTCGACGCCTGGCAGGCCGAGTACCGCGAGGGCGCGGGCGTCTTTCGCAAGGTCATCGACCGCTGGTACGAGGGCGACTTCATGACCGTCGCGCTCGCGCCGCGGGAGCTTCAGAAGCCCTACTACCGCACGGGCATCGTGAGCCTGCTCGCGGGCGACGTGTACGACCCCGCGCGCCGCTCGCCGCGCGAGATGGCCGACCGCATGGGCGAGCTCGCGGCCATGGTGCGCGCCTACAACGCCCGCAGCGCGCCGCCCGCGGGCGCTTGACAGCCATCGTTCGCCGCGCACCTATTCCCGCACCCATGCGCGCGTTCGCGACCGTGGCCGGCGCGCTCCTCGCGCTGGCGTACCCCTTCGCCCTCTACGCGGCGCTCACCCGCTGGGGGCCGCGCGCGGTGGGCCTCGCCGTGCTCGCGCTCGTCGCGCCGCGCGCCCTCGCCGCCGCCCTCAACGCGCGCACGAGGGGGCACCTCGCCCACGCCCTGCGCGTGCCCCTCACCGTGGGCGCGCTCGGCCTCGGCGCCGCCCTCGCCCGCGACGCGCGCTTCGTGCTCGCCATGCCCGCCCTCGTGAACCTCTCGCTCCTCGCCCACTTCGGCCTCTCGCTGCGCGGGGAGGTGCCCCTCGTCGAGCGCTTCGCGCGCATGCAGGTCGACGAGCTCTCCGACGCCGAGCGCGCGTGGTGCCGCCACGTGACCGTCGCGTGGTGCGCGTTCTTCGCGCTCAACGCCCTCGCCGCCGCGGCGCTCGCCCTCGCCGCGCCGCTCTCGTGGTGGGCGGTCTACACGGGCGGCGTCGCCTACGCGCTCGTGGGGGTGATGTTCGCCGTCGAGTACGTGCTGCGCTCGCACCGCTTCAGGCGCTACGGCGCGGCCCCGCACGACCGGCTCATGGCGCGGCTCCTGCCCCCGCGGGGGGCGCCGTGATCGCGGGCCTACGGGAGTTCGAAGTGCGCTCGCGCGAGGGCGACGGCGCGCTGCGCACGTTCGCCGTGCACGTGCCCGCGGGGCTCTGCTACTTCGAGGGACACTTCGAAGGTCGCCCCGTGCTGCCCGCCGTCGCGCTCTTGAACAACCTCGTGCTGCGGCTCGTTCGAGAGGCGTGGCCCGACCTCGCCCGCCTGCGGCGCGCGACGAAGCTCAAGTTCCATCGCCCCGTCGCGCCGGGCGCAGACCTCACGGTGCGCCTCGAGCGCCGCGGCGACGCCGTGACCTTCGCGGTCGAAGCGCGGGGAGAGCCCGCCAGCACCGGCGCGCTCTCGTTCGGAGAGGCCACGCCGTGAGCGCGTTCAAGCCCTGCGTGCTCATCCCCACGTACGACAACCCCGCGACCGTGCGCGCCGTGGTCGAGCGCGTGCGCGAGCACCTCGCCGACGTGGTCGTGGTCGACGACGGCAGCGGCCCCGAGGCCCGCGCCGTGCTCGACGCCATCGCGCGCGAGGGCGCCGCCCACGTGCACCACCGGGCGCGCAACGGGGGCAAGGGGGCCGCGGTGAAAGACGGCTTCCGCGTGGCCGAGGCGCTCGGGTACACGCACGCGCTCCAGGTCGACGCCGACGGGCAGCACGCGCTCGACGACGTCCCGAGGTTCCTCGAGGCGGCGCGCGCGAGGCCCGAGGCCCTGGTGCTGGCGCAGCCCCTCTTCGACGCGTCGGCCCCGAAGTCGCGCCGCGCGGGCCGCGAGATCACCCGCTTCTGGACCAACGTCGAGGCCGGCGGCCCCGTCATCGCCGACCCCATGTGCGGCTTCCGCGTGTACCCGCTGCGCGCCGCGATCGAGAGCAACACCCGCGGCGACGCGATGGACTTCGACCCCGAGATCGCCGTGCGCATGGTCTGGAACGGCGTGCCCGTGATCAACCTCCCCACGCGCGTGAGGTACATCTCGCGCGCCGAGGGGGGCGTCTCGCACTTTCGCATGGTGCGCGACAACGCCCTCATCACCTGGATGCACACGCGGCTCATGCTCGCGCGCATCGCGCGGCTCTTCATCCCCCGGCGGGGGGCCCCGTGAGCGCGTCGGTCGAGCTCACCGTGCCCTTCCACGACGTCGACGCGCTGCGCGTCGTGTGGCACGGGCACTACTACAAGTACCTCGAGCTCGCGCGCACCGAGCTCATGCGCGCCCACCGCCTCGACGCGCCCGACCTCGTCGCGCTAGGCCTCCACATGATGGTCGTCGAGAGCCACTGCCGCCACGTGCGCCCGCTCCGCTACGGCGAGCGCTTCCGCGTGACCGCGCGCTTCGGCGACGTCGACCACCGCGTGGTGGTCACCTACGAGCTGCACAGCGTCACGCACGACCGCCGCGTGGCGCGCGCGCGCACCACCCTCGTCACCACCACGCCCGAAGGCGAGCTGCTCCTGGAGACCCCCGATGCCATCCGCT
>JBDHVF010000363.1:0-7764 GCA_039809605.1 Polyangiales bacterium
TGGCGCGCTCGGGGCTGCTCGGCGGCGCGGGCGCGTTCGCGGGCGCGGTGCTCGCGGGCGAGCTCGCGCGCTTCGCGATGGGCGGCGGGCTCGCGGGCTCGGCCACGGTGCTCTCGCGCGAGGATCAGCCGCTCGCGTTCCGCTCGGTGTCGGCGGACCTCGTCGCGGCGGCGACGCCGTTTCGACGCGACCTGGGCGTGCGCCGCGTCGCGCGGCAGGCGGAGCGCGAGCCGCGCGGCGAGCGCGAGGTCGAGGCCGTCGCCGCGCTCTGGTCGCTGGGGAGCGACTGCCACGTCGCGGTCGAGGTGCTCGCGCGCCACGGCCGCTACGACGAAGCCGTGGACGTGGGCGAGCGCTGCGGCGACGCGGCCTCGCGGTGGACGGCCGCGCAGGTCGCGATGATGTCGGGCGACGCCGCGCGCGCGAGTCGATTGATCGACGGCATCGCCGCGCCGCCCGAGGGCTACCGGGGCCAGGAGGTCTCCGCCGCGCTGGTGCACCTCTACGCGGGCAGGTTCGACGCGGCCGCGGCGATGCTCGATCGCGCCGTCGAACGGTCGCGCCGCGAGGTGTTCGACACGCCGCTCGAGCGCGCGCTGCGCTGCGCCACGCTGGCCGTTCGCGCGAGGGCGGGCCACACCGCCGCGAAGGTT
Source organism: Polyangiales bacterium (assembly GCA_039809605.1). Lineage (GTDB taxonomy): Bacteria > Myxococcota_A > Polyangia > Polyangiales > CAISKJ01. The sequence continues at coordinate 654 of JBDHVF010000363.1, forward strand.
GAGCTTCGCGCGCGCGTCGAGGGCGACCAGGGCTGGCGCTGCGCGCTCTTTCTGGCGGACCTCGAACAGGGCGAGGCGCGCCTCGCGGCGCTGCGCGAGGCGCGCGAGCGGCTCGGCGGCCCGGGGGCATGGACGACGATCGAGGCGCTCCTTCGCATCGAAGCGGGCGCGCGCGACCGCGGAGCGTATGCGGACCCGTGGTGCAGTCCGGCGCCGTTGGTGGGCCGCGCGGCGACGGCGGTCTACGTCCCTGCGCTCGAACGCGCGGTGCATGACGCGCTCGCTGCGGACGCCTCCGTCGCGAACAACCGTTCGCTGCGCGTCACACGGGCGCACACTGCTGCGACGCTGGCGATGTTCGAGGCCGTCTTCGGGCGCTTCGACGACGCACGCCGCCTGGCCGGCTCGATGGCGCCCGACCTCGAGGCGCTCCACGCCGAGACCGCGCGCGCGGCGGCCGGCGCGGGCCTCGCACTGGATGGCGACGAGGAGAGGGTGCGGGCGCGGCTGCTCGGGGTCGACCCGGTGTTCGAGCTCCAGGCCGCGATCGAGCTTCGCGCGGGAAACCCCGGACGCGCGGAAGCGCTCCTGCGCGAGGGCGGCTTCGAAGCCCCCGAGCTGGAGTCGCTCACGCGCTTCCTCTTGAACGCCGACCGCGACGCGCCGCAGTGGACGGAGCACTACCTCGAAGGGTCGGCCCACGCGGAGCTCGTCTCCTGGCACGGCCTCGGCCCGGGCGACGGGGAGGTGCTGGCGTCGAGGCTTCGCAGCAGCGATTCGTTCACCGACGCCACGGTGGCCTTCGGCGTGCGTCGCCTCGCGTCGGGCGTCGAGCCCATGCGCGCGTGGCTCGCGTGGGGCGCCCGCGCGCCGTGCTGGCGCTGCCAGGCGCGCTACGCGGGCGTCGAGCTGTCGCACGCGGCGATGGCCGCGCGGGCGCTGGGCCTGCGCGACGAGGCGGCCGTGGCCGAGCGCCAGCTCGCGGCGATGCGCGAGGCGCTCCTGCGGCGCGACGTGTCGGTGGCGGCGATGCTGATCGAGACGATGTGACGACGCGCTCAGCGCGTGAGCGCCCACACGGCCGTCGCGAGCACCACGACGTCGACCGCGAGCGCCACCCGCGCGCGGCGTCGGCCCGCGTCGCTCAGCCTCGCGCGGTCGATGCCGAGCAGCAGGTAGAGCGAGTAGAGCTGCGCCACCACGGGCAGGAGCAGGAGCCCCAGGCCCGCCGCGGCCATCGCGCGGCGCGCCGCGGCGTCGGCCTCGTCGGTGCGGCGCTCGTCGTCGCTGCGGGCCGCCTCGGCCGCCGCCACATCGGAGGCGATCGCGTCGAGCACCTCGCGCGCGCGGCCCTCGTCTTCGAATGAGACCATCAGGCGCACGCCGCCGAGCGCGGAGCCGAGCAGCGGGTGCACGCCGGCCGTGGCCGAGTCCTCGACGCGCGACGCGATCTCGTTGGCCTCGAGCTGCGCGCGCGCGATCTCGGCCTCGTGCAGCGCGAGGAAGGTCCGCAGCACCACGGGGTTCTTGAGCTCCCCCTCGGCGCGAGGCGGGTGCGAGACGCGAAACGGCATCGGCGGTCCTCTCCAGCGTCACGGGCGCAGCCGCGCCGGCCGCGAGGCTCGCACGGGCCCGGCGGCGCCGTCCAGAGGTCCGCGCCTGGGGAAACCCGCGCGCGGCGCTCACAAAAGCGTGCGACCGAGCGCCCCGAAGCACTACCCTCCCACCGCACGGAGGCAGACGATGGGCAACGAGCGAGCGCGGCAGAAGAAGCTGGCGAAGCAGAAGCGAAAGCGCGCCGATGCGAACCGGCGCGGGGCGTCGACGATCACGAAGCAGCGGCCCGACAGCGCGGCCCTCGGGCGCGCGGCGGCCGCGTGGGAGTTCGACGGCGCGTGGCTGAGCGCCGGGTGGGACGACACGAAGGACCCCGCGCTCGTCACCGGCGTGCTCCTGCGCCGAGGGGCAGCGGGCGACCTCGCCGTGGGCGTGATCCTCGTGGACCGCACCTGCCTCGGGATCAAGTCCGGGTGGGTGCGAAAGATGACCCGTGACCGCGTGCACGAGATGCTCGACCAGGTGGCGAGCGCCCACGGCGGCGTCGTGCCGGTCGACCTGCTCACGCTCCAGTCGGTGGCCTTCCACGCGGCGGAGTACGCGCGCTCGCTCGGCTTCACGCACGACCCCGACTTCCCGCTGGAGTTCCTCGGCCCGCGGCCCGAGGCGCTGCTCGACACGCCCTTCGCGCGGCCCGCGAAGCCGCTCTTCGTCGCCGGCCCCAACGACGACGCGTTCGCGATCATCAGCCATCTCGAGCGGCGCATGGGCCGCGGGAACTACGACTACCTCGCCCCGCTCGGGCCCTTCGGCGAAGGGGACCTCGACGACGCCGAGATCGTCGGGGAGCTCGACGAGGACGACGACGAGCGCCTGCCCTGACGTGACGACGTCCGAGCCGTCGCGGGCGCGCTCGTGCCGCGCGACGTTCTCCACCCAAGGAGCGGTCTCTCACGTGCGTTCGACGCACCGGAAGGACACGCCATGAAGCAACGCCCCCTCGCGCTCGCCCTCGCGGCCCTCGCCGCTCTCCCCGCCGCCTCCTACGCGCTCCGCCATGCCGACGCCCAGCCGCGGACCACCGCGCCGCGGCGACGCCCACCGACGCGCCCCCAGGTCACATCGCCTCCCGACGCGAGCGCCCCCGGCGACGCGGGGCTCTCGACGGCGCACGTGGTCCAGCGTGACGCGCGCATCACGGGCCGCACGCGCGGCGGCAGCCTGTGCGTGGCGCAGCGCGGGTGCGCCGCCCCGCAGGCCGTTCCCCCGGTGCCCGACGGCGTGCACGGCGACGCGCTCGATCAGGTGTGGTCGCGTCGCCTGGAGCTCTCGGGCCACCGCGTGTCGGTGCAAGGCGCCCTGGTCGCGAGCGCGGGCTGCACCGAGATGGCCTGCGTCAGCGGCGGCTGCTGCAACCTCTGCCAGGGCGCCCTGATGCTGCGCGGCGACGGGCGACAGAGCCTCGCGCTCGGCGCCGCCGACGACCCGCGCTTCGCCTGCCGCGGCGACGACTCGGGCCTCTGCTGCGGCACCGAGGTGCCCGGCGCGCCCGTGATCGTGGTGGGCACGCTCGCGGCCATCCCGGGGTCGGGCGGCAACTACCGCATCGAGAGCCCGGTGATCTACCGCGCGCGCTGAATCCCCGCGGCGCGAAGCGCGCGATCACCCGCGGCGTCCCCGCTCGCGCGCTCCTCGTACGCCGCCACGCCGCCGTGCGCCGCGTCGTCGAGCGCGACGCGCACCCGCTGCTCGCACGCGCCGGGCTCTCGCTGCTTCGGAGCCGTGCGCAGGCGGCGCCCGCCCCACGCGACGAGCTTCATCGCCGCGCGCGCGAGCACGTAGAGCAGCGGGCCGAGCGGAAACGCCGCCGCCGCGCGCGGCGCGAGCGCCGTGAACAGCACGAGCGCCGCCACGAAGGCCGCCCCGGTCGCGAGCTCGAAGCCGAGCTCCACGCCGTCGCGCACGCTCGCTCCCTGCGCCGCGCGCAGCACCGCGGGCTCGTCGGCCGTGCCGCGAATCTCGACCGCCCTCGCCGCGCCTCGCATCGCGGCGCCCGCGACGCCGTCCCTCGCCACGACGGCGTGCGCGCGGCCGACGACCTCGACGCGGTCTCCATCACGGATCGCGCGCCGCGCGCCGACGAGCACGCACGCGCCCGCTCGCACGCGCGCGATGACGCCCGAGCCGTCGTCGACCTCGAACACCTCTCCCTGCGCGAGCGCGACGGCGCCGGTGCCCGGCAGCGGGTTTCGCAGCGAGCGGGCCACGCATTGCGCGTCGACGCCCGCGCGCACGACGCCCGCGATCCGCACGCGCTCCCCATCGCCCGCCACGTCGGCCACGCGCAGGGACACGGTCGACGCGAGCGCCACGTCGAGGCCGCGCAGCGCCGCACGTGCGGACCATCGGCGCGCGACCCGCGACGCGAGCGAGACGACGACCCGAGACAGGGCGTAGAGCGCGAGGCCCAGCGGAACCGCCGAAGCGACGCGCGGGCTCGCGGTCGCGAACGCCGCGAGCGACGCGACGAAGAGGGCCCCGGTCGCGACCTCGAAGCCGGCGTCATCGGGCGCGGGCGCACGGTGCGCGGCGACGGCGACCCGGTCGACCCCGCATCGCGCGCAGCGACCGGGATCGAACGCGGAGCGGCTGCACCGCGGGCACGCGTGCACGTAGGAGCGCGGCGCGTCGTCGTGGGGACTGTGCGAGAGGGCGGCGTCCACGACACAAACCTAGTCCACGCGACTTGACCGCGGTCAAGCGCGCCCGAGCGCGCCCCCCTCGCCGCGCCCACCGTCAGGGCTTGCGGCCCGCGACGACGTACATCACCCCGCCGCCGCCCGTGTGGAACGTGCCCGCGCGCAGCGCCTCGGCGTCCGCGGCCTTCGCGGCGCGGGCGCGCGCCCACTCGCGGTCGAACGCGCCGGGGTCGCCGCCGCCGGCGAGGTAGTAGCGCAGGGTGTCGTCGCGGCTCCAGTTCCAGAAGCCGCGGTCGAAGTGGTCGAGCGCGTCGTCGCGCGCGGCCCGCTGGTCGGGCGAGGCGTACGGCGCGACGAGGGGCTGCGCGCGGTCCGAGAGCCAGCACGCGACGTCGACGAAGCCCGCGGCGGCCGCGAGCCCCGGGATGAGATCGCCGACGCTGTTGTCTCCCTCGCCGAGCGCGATCTTGCCGCGCTCGCAGAGCGTCTGGAGGCGCACGAGGGCCACGCGCTCGTCGACCGGCGCGAGGTGGCGCGCGCTGCCGACGACGAGCGCGTCGGCGAGGTTGTTGGGCTCGGCCGCGAGCACGAGCCCCCCCGGCCGCAGCACCCGCTCGGGGTGGCGGCCGCCCCCCCTCCGCCCCCCCCCGCCATGGCGATCCGCCACCCCCTCGGATCGCGACACCCCCATTCTGATGGCGCTTCGCGCGCTGGCCCGCGGCTCGCGTTGGGGCCGTGCGTGACGCGCACGCCCTTCGACCAGTTCGCCAAGGCGCTCGTGATCGAGCGCGAGTCCCCCTTCGGTCGCGCCGAGTCGGAGCTCGAGATCGCCGGCGACCCGCAGTACGCCGACCTCACGTGGACGCCTGATCCGAAGCGCCTCCCCCGCCGCCCCCGCGATCCCCTCGACCGCATGGCGCGCGCCGCCTCGCTTTGGGAGTTCTTCCACAAGCCGCCGGGCGTCGAGGTCTTCCTCTCGTGCGTACGCAAGCTGCTCGCGTGGTACGCGCTGCGGGCCAACGCAGCTCGCGCGAACGGCCATCGGCCGCCGCCGCCGCCCACGCTCTGGGTCGTCTCGGCCGGCGCGCCGCGCACGGCGATGCACGCCATGCCCTTCGCGCCGATGGGCCGATGGCCCGCGGGCTTCTACGCGGCGGCGCCCTCGGGGCGCGTGCGTCTGGTGATCGTGCGCGAGCTGCCGCGCAGGCGCGACACGCTGCTGCTGAGGCTCATGGGCGCTGGCCTGACGCTGCGCCGCGCGCTCGACGACCTCCTCGCGTTGCCCGTCGACGCGCCCGAGCGCATCATCGCCGTGCCCCACCTGCAACGGCTGCGGATCATCGCGCCCACCGACCAGGAGTTCCCCATGGACCGCAAGGAGTATCTCGAACGCACCGAAGCCCTCTACCAGCAGTCCGTACAGAAGACGCTCCAGCAGGGCTTCGAGCGCGGATACAACGAGGGCCACGAAAAGGGCATCGAGAAGGGCATCGAGAAGGGCATCAAGAAGGGCATCAAGAAGGGCCTCGAGCAAGGCATCGAGCAAGGCATCGAGCAAGGCATCGAGCAAGGCATCGAGCAAGGCATCGCGCCGATGCTCCGGGTGTTCTCCCGCAAGCTCCGGCGCGAGCTCACGCCCGCCGAGCGTGGCGTGCTCTTGGCGCGACTCGACGCGCTGGGGCCCGACCGCCTCGGCGACGCGGCCTTCGACCTCGACGCCGCAGCGCTCACGGCCTGGCTCGCCGACCCGCGGGCGCGCTGACACCGCCGCGCGTCACCCCCCCTTCCGCCGCGCGTCGCCCGCCGCGACGCCCCACGCCGCCGCGAGCTCGCGCACCCGCGCGTTGGGCAGGCGCCGCGACCAGAAGCGCTCCCTGCGCTCACTTGAAGCGATGCGCGACGCGATCGCGTCGAGCCGCGCGTACCCGTCGCCCAGCGCCTTCATCGCGCCCGCGCGGTCGCCCCTCGCGTCGAGCAGCTCGGCGAGCGCGAGGTCGGCCATCGCGTCGGTGAGCTCGATGTCGCGCGACGCGTGCTCGATGCGCACCGCCTCGCGCGCCACCTCCACCGCCTGCGCCGCCGCGCGCTTCGCCCCGAGCACGCGCGCGAAGAGCGCCATCGCCGCGGGCTGCAGCTCCGTCGCCACCGCGAGCCCCAGCGCCGCCGCGCACTGCGCCTCGGCGTCGGCCACGTCGCCGCGCGCGAAGGCCGCGTGGCCCACCAGCACCCGGACGATGAACGCCACCCGCGGCGACGCCCCGACGTGCGGGAGCACCTCGCGCAGCATCTCCTCGGAGCCCGCGTCGCCCGACCACGCGCCCACGAGGCCCCGCACCGCGCGGCCGTACACGCTCAGAAACCCGACGCCCGCGCGCGACGCCTCGGCGTCCGCGCGCGCCAGGAGCGCCGCGCTCCGCTCGAACTCGCCCGCCCAGCCGTGGAGGCTCGCGCTGTTGATCCACGCGAGGCACAGCGGGCGGCGCGCGCCCGCGCGCTCGTAGGCGTCGCAGCTCGCGTCGAGCTCGGCGAGGCAGCGGTCGACCTCGCGCGCCCGCAGCCACAAGCCCTCGGCCTGCACCCGGTGGACCCAGCCCGCGTGGAAGGGGTCGAGCGCCTCGAAGGGCTGCGCCAGGTCGTAGAGCTTCGCGTGCGCCTCGCGCAGGTCGCTCGCGTGGTGCGCCCAGTAGAGCTGCGTGAGCCCGCGGCAGAGCGTGGTCACCTGCGCCCCGCGCGCGCCGGGCGCCGCCGTCGCCCGCGCCGCGCGCTCGAGCCAGCGCGCCACGGCGTCGTTCTGGCCGAGCTGCCCGAGCGCGCCGATCGCCACCGAGGCGGCTTCGAACCAGGGCTCCGCGCCC
>JBDHVF010000364.1:0-7709 GCA_039809605.1 Polyangiales bacterium
GCGGCAGCGTTGGGTGGGGGCTCCGCGAAGGCGCGCGGCAGCGGGGGCGGGGCGCGCGGCAGCGTTGGGTGGGGGCTCCGCGAAAGCGGCCAGATGGACCTGCGGTTGGTGTGATCGCAGCGAGAGGCTCTCGCGCCCTCGTCACGGCGGCTGAAAGCGCCCGCCGCTCGAGAGGCGCGAGAGCTGCCCCGCACCTCCCCACACGAGCACCTCGCGGCCCGTCCACGCGACGGCGGCCTGGCTGCGCGGGGCGAGCGAGGGGTCGATCGCGCGCCACGCGTCGCGCGCGGGGTCGTAGAGCGCGCCCGTGTCGAGGCGCTCGAGCGTCGAGGGGCGCGTCGAGCGGTCGATCACGAGGCCGCCCCACACGAAGAGCTCGCGGCCCGTCCACGCGGCCTGCGGCTCGCTGCGCGGCGACGGGGCGCCTCGGGGCGAGAGCGCGCGCCATCGGTCGGCCGCGGGGTCGTACGCGGCGCCGTCGGAGAGCTCGTTGCCGCTCGGGTCGAAGCCCCCCCACACCAGGAGCTCGCGGCCCGTCCACGCCGCGGCGCCCGACGATCGAGCCTGCGGCGCGTCGGCGGTGCTCACGGGCCTCCACCGGTCGGCCGCGGGGTCGTAGCGCGCGCCGTCGGCGAGGGCGCCGCGGTCTCCGATGCCGCCCCAGACGATGAGCTCGGCGCCCGTCCACGCGGCGAAGGAGTTCGTGCGAGGCGACGGCGCGCCGTCGGCGCTCACGGGGCGCCACGTGTCGGTCGCGGGGTCGTAGCGGCCGCCGTCGCCGACGAAGCCCGTCGTGCTCGTGCCGCCCCAGACGATCATCACGGAGCCCGTCCACGCGGCGGCGCAGTCGCCGCGCGCCGCGGGTGCGCCCTCGGCGCTCACGGGGCGCCAGGTGTTCATCGCGGGGTCGTAGCGCGCGCCGTCGCCGAGCGCGCCCTCGGCCGCGCGGCCGCCCCAGACGATCATCTCGGCGCCCGTCCACACCGACGCGGCGCGCGCGCGACCCGAGGGGGCGCCCGCGGGCGCGAGGGGGCGCCAGCGGGCCGCGGCGAGGTCGAGCGCGGCGCCGTCGGCGAAGAAGCTCGCCAGGTTGGTGCCCCCCCACACGAGCAGCTCGGTGCCCGTCCACGCCGACGCGGGGAGCGCCCGCGCCGTGGGAGCGCCCGTCGAGGGGAGGCTGGCCCAGGGCTCCTCGCAGCGCCCCGCGACGCAGCGGCGAGGGCCCAGGCACTCGACCGCGCAGCCCGCGTCGGTGACGTCGGTCACGTCGGTCGCGTCGGCGACGTCGGCGACGTCGGTGACGTCGGTGACGTCGGTGATGTCGGTGACGACGGTCACGTCGGTCGCGTCGGTGACGTCGGTCACGTCGGTCGCTGCGTCGCGCGGGGGGGCGGAGGTCTCGCTGCACCCGAAGAGCGCGAGGGTGACCAGAGCGGTGAGGGGGCGCGGTGACATCGTTCGCACGACGGTACTTCAACCTCGCGCGGCTGCTCGTTCCTTTGCGGCGTGAGGTCTGATAGACAACACGCCGACCGGATGAGGAAGGCCCCACGCGCGATCGTGCTGCTCGGCGCGCAGCGCTTCGACCCCACGCTCGGCGAGGTCATCGCGGCCCTCGAGGTCGACGGCCCCATCGCCACCATCACCGCGGGCTGGCAGGAGCGCGAGAGCGACGACCAGGACCTGCACGAGCACCTCGGGCGGCGCACCGTGAACCTCCGGCTGCACGAGCGCGCCGAGGACGTGTTCCGCTCCGACCCCGAGCTCCACGCGGCGCACCGCAAGCGGCAGGACGCGCTGCGCCACAAGCAGGACTTCTACCGCATACGCCTCGAGCACGAGCTCGACGCCGCGCACGTCATCCGCGCGCGCCGCGCGCCGCCCGAGATCCTCGCCGAGGAGCTCACGGCCTCGATCGACTCGATCCGCGAGCTCGACCGGTGGCACCTCGGGCAGTGCGCGCGGCTGCGCGACGAGTTCGACCACCAGTGGCGGCCCTTCGAGCGCCGCGCCGTCGCGCGCCACCGCCGCGAGATCGACCAGGTGCTCGCGGGCTGCGCGGCCCTCGCCGTCGCGGGCGGCCACGTCGCGTCGCTGCTCAACCGCATGCTCCTCTTCGGCGTCGGCGACCTCATCGACGGCCACTGCGTCTTCGCGTGGACCGCGGGCGCCATGGCGCTCAGCGAGCGCGTGGTGCTCTTTCACGACTCGCCGCCGCAGGGGCCCGGCGTCGCCGAGGTGCTCGACCGGGGCCTCGGGCTCGTGCGGGGGATCGTGCCACTGCCGCACCCCGAGACGCGCCTGCGCCTCGACGAGCACGAGCGCGTGTCGCTCATGGCGCGGCGCTTCTCGCCCGGCGTGTGCCTCACGCTGCCCGCGCGCTCGCACGTGACCCTGCGCGACGGGCGCTACCAGTCCCCGAGCGCCGTCTCGGTGCTGCGCATGGACGGCGGCGTCGAGGCCATGGCCCCCGACACGGAGTACGCGCCATGACCCAGCGGCTCGCGATCGACGAGCTCCTCGCAGGGGCGCCCACGCGCGAGCGCGTCGACGCCTTCCTCGCGGGCGGGCGCTTTCCGCTGGTCGAGGGCGCGAGCGCGACCTTCGTGTGGCGCGGCGAGGCCGACGCGGTGCTGCTGCGCCACTGGATCTACGCCCTCGAGTCTTCGAACGAGCTCACGCGCGTGCCGGGCACCGACCTCTGGTACCTCACCCTCGAGGTGCCCCCGCGCTCGCGCGTCGAGTACAAGTTCGAGGTGCGCCAGGGCGCCGCCTCGCGCTGGATCGAGGACCCGCTCAACCCCAACCGCGCGCGCGACCCCTTCGGCGCCAACTCGGTGCTCCAGGGTGAGGGCTACGAGGTGCCCGAGTGGACGCGCCCCGACCCCACGGCGCGCCCCGGCCGCCTCGAGCCCTTCGCGTTCGAGAGCGAGGCGCTGGGAGGCGTGCGGCGCGGGCAGATCTACCTCCCGGCGCGCTTCCGCCGCTCGCACCTCTACCCCCTGCTCGTGGTGCACGACGGCAGCGACTACCTGAAGTACTCGGGCATGAAGACCGTGCTCGACAACCTCATCCACCGGCTCGAGATCCCCGACCTCGTCGCGGTCTTCACCGACTCGCCCGACCGGCTGCGCGAGTACGCCAACAGCGAGGCCCACGCGCGCTACCTCACCGAGGAGCTCGTGCCCGACCTCGAGCGGCGCTACCCCCTGCTGGCGCAGCCCCAGTCGCGCTGCCTCATGGGCGCGAGCTTCGGCGGCGTGGCCTCGCTCTCGACCGCGTGGCGCTACCCGGGCTTCTGGGGGCGGCTCTTGCTGCAATCGGGCTCGTTCGCGTTCACCGACATCGGGCGGCGCAACCGCCGGGGCCCGCTCTTCGACCGCGTGGTGGAGTTCGTCAACGAGTACCGCGAGAGCCCCACGGCGGTGAGCGAGCGGGTGTTCGTGAGCTGCGGCGTGTACGAGTCGCTGATCTACGAGAACCGCTCGCTCGTGCCCCTGCTCGACGGCACCGGGATGCAGGTGCGCTTCGTCGAGGCGCGCGACGGCCACAACTGGGAGAACTGGCGCGACCGGCTGCGCGAGGGCCTGTCGTGGCTCTTCCCCGGCCCGCTGCTCATGGTCTACGAGTGAGGATCACGCATGGCTGACATCACGCGCAACATCGGCCTCTCGCTGGGCGCCGACCTCTGCTGGCCGCTCTGCTACGAGGGCATCATGCGGCGGCTCGACCTCGCGATCCCCGTGGGGGGCGACACGGTGCGCTTTCACGTCGAGCGCGTGACCATCGAGCCCTTCGACCTGCGCCAGCCCGTTCGCTACGACCTGGTGATCGACCGCCTCACCCACTGGCTCCACACGAGCCGCGAGTGGATCAAGAAGGCGATCGTGATGAACGACCTCTACGTGTTCAACAACCCCTGGAGCGTGCAGGCCAACGAGAAGCACACGAGCTACTGCGCGATGATGGCCCTCGGGATGCCCATCCCCGAGACGTGGATGATCCCGCCCAAGAGCTACGATGCCTCGCCCGACGTGAAGCCCACGCTCCAGCGCTACGCGAAGCTCTTCGACCTGGGCACGGTGGGCGAGCGGGTGGGCTGGCCGGCGTTTCTCAAGCCGTACGACGGCGGCGGCTGGCGCGCGGTCACGCGCGTGGCGAACGAGAAGGCCGCGTGGAGGGCCTACGAAGAGAGCGGCAAGGCCGTGATGCACATGCAGTCGGCGGTGAAGGACTACGACCGCTTCGTGCGCTGCATCGGCTTCGGCCCGCAGGCCCACTGCGTCCTCTACGACCCCGACGCGCCCCTGCACGACCGCTACACGATGCAGAAGGACTTCATCTCGGCCGCCGAGTGGGACCACCTGCGCAAGGTCACCATGACCATCAACGCGTTCTTCGGGTGGGAGTTCAACTCGTGCGAGTCGCTGCGCGCGAGGGGCGTGTGGCACCCGATCGATTTCGCGAACCCGTGCCCCGACTCGCAGGTGACCTCGCTGCACTACCACTTCCCGTGGCTGGTGAAGGCGTACCTGCGGTGGTCGATCTTCTGCGCGGCCACGAAGCGCAAGATGCGCAAGACCCTCGACTGGGAGCCCTTCTACGCCGTCGCCGCGACGGACCTGCCCTACGAGGAGAAGCTCGACCGGTACGCGGCCATCGCCGACGAGCGCTTCGAAACCCACCGCTTCGAGGAGTTCTGCGCGAGGCACCTCGGGCACCTCGACGAGGTGGTGTGGGAGTTCTTCGCCACGCCCGACGCCCGCGAGGCCGTGCGGCTCAAGGTGGCCGCGCTCTTCCCCGCCCACGAGGTCGAGCAGTTCACCGAGCTCTTCTGGCAGCGCATCCAGAAGTGGCGCGCCGACGGGCCCTCCCCCCGTCCCCCTCCCACGCGGAGCGTGGGAGGGGGTGCCTCGGAGTAGCCTGCATAGCCTCACCCCCGCCCCCTCTCCCGCGAGGGCGCGGGAGAGGGGAGCCGCTGCCGCCGGGGAGCTGACGGCGTTCGCGAGCGATCGCTACCCGCGCGCTGGCCGCGCGAACGATCGCTACCCGCGCGCTGGCCGCGCGAGCGATCGTTGTTCGGACGGCGGCGATCGCCTGCTCATCACCACGCCTCAGTTCTCTCGCGCACGTCTGCAGCGCCTCGGCGGCAGCGGCTCCCCTCTCCCGCGCCCTCGCGGGAGAGGGGGCGGGGGTGAGGCTATGCAGGCTACTCCGAGGCACCCCCTCCCACGCTCCGCGTGGGAGGGGGACGGGGGAGGGCCGGTCATTCCCCGTCACGGGGCTCGCGCCCGCGCCGCGCCCGTGTGGTAGAGACGACCGGCACCCCGAGGAGAGCCGATGTCCGCCCGAGAACTCCTGGCCGAGGGTGGACCGCTCGCGAAGGTCCTCCCCGGCTACGAAGCCCGCGCCGAACAGCTTCAGATGGCCGACGCGGTGGAGTCTGCCCTCGAGTCGGGCACGGGGCTGCTGGTCGAAGCGGGCACGGGCACGGGCAAGTCGCTCGCGTACCTCGTGCCCGCGGCGCTGAGCTCCTTGCGCGTGGTGGTCTCGACGGCCACCAAGGCCCTCGGCGAGCAGATCCTCGAGAAGGACATCCCCACGCTGCGGCGCCTCGGGCTGCACCCCGACGTCGCGCTGGTGAAGGGCCTCTCGAACTACGTGTGCCTGCGCCGCCTCGAGGAGTACCGCCAGGGCGTCGCCACGGGGGCCGTCGCGCCCGAGGCGGGCATCGACCGCATCCTCGCGTGGGTCGACGACTCGCTCACGGGCGACCGCGCCGAGCTCCCGTCGCTCTCGGACGAAGCGCCCGTGTGGCGCGAGGTGGTGTCGAGCTCGGACACGCGCATCGGGCCCAAGTGCCGGTTCTACGACCAGTGCTTCGTGACCAAGATGCGCCGCCGCGCCGAGTCGTCGCAGATCATCGTGACCAACCACCACATGTTCTGCGCCGACCTCGCCCTGCGCGGGGGCTTCACGGGCGCGCAGGCGCTGCCCGACTACGACGCGGTGATCTTCGACGAGGCCCACGCCATCGAAGACGTGGCCACCGAGTTCTTCGGCGTGCGGCTCACGCGCGCGCGGGTCGACACGCTGGTGCGCGACGCCGACCGCGCGCTGCGCTCGTCGGGCTTCTTCGTCGACCGCGCGCGCGAGGGCGCCGTGATGCGCTCGCTCAACGACATGAGCGCCGGCTCGATGCGCCTCTTCGCCGCGCTGCCGCGCGCGGCGGCGGGGGCCAGGGTGCTGCTCGCGCCGGGGCAGATGTCGGGCGAGTTCGCCGAGGGCGCGGGCCAGCTCCTCCGGGGCCTCGCCGAGCTCGACGCCCACACGCGCGACTTCGTGGGCTCGAACGACATGGTGCTCTCGGCCTCGCGCCGCACGCGCGCCATGATCGAGTCGGTCAACCGCATCACGGGCCGCGACGAGGCCACGCGCGACGCCTACGTGGCCTTCGCCGAGGCCGACGCGCGGGGCGGAGGGGCCGTGGGCGCGTCGCCGGTCGAGATCGGCCCGCTGCTCGCCGAGCGCCTGTGGTCGCGCCGCGGCGCCGTGGTGATGACCTCGGCCACGCTCTCGACGGGCGGCGACTTCGCGTTCATTCGCCAGCGCCTCGGCGCGCCCGGCGACGCGCGTGAGCTCACGCTGCCGTCGCCCTTCGACTTCGCCGAGCAGGCGGGGCTCTACGTGCCCAGGCGCCTGCCCGAGCCGCGCGACGCGCGCTACCTCGAGGCCGCGTGCGACGAGATCCGGCGCCTGGTGGCGATCACCCGCGGCGGCGCGTTCGTGCTCTGCACGAGCGTTCGCATGATGCGCGCGCTGCGCGACGCGCTGCGCGGCGCGTGGCCGTACCCGACGTCGATGCAGGGCGAGGCGCCCAAGCGCGTCTTGCTCGAGCGCTTTCGCGCGGCGGGCGACGCGGTGCTCTTCGCCACGTCGAGCTTCTGGGAGGGCGTCGACGTGCCGGGCCGCGCGCTGCGGCTGGTGATCATCGACAAGCTGCCCTTCGACGCGCCCAACGACCCGGTGACCTCGGCGCGCATCGCGCGGCTCACGCAGGCGGGCCTCGACGCCTTCGACGCCTACCAGGTGCCCACGGCGGCCATCGCGCTCAAGCAGGGCTTCGGGCGGCTGATCCGCACGCGCGGCGACGCGGGCGTGGTGGCCATTCTCGACCGGCGGCTGCTCACGCGGGGCTACGGCCGCACGCTGCTCGACTCGCTGCCGCCCGCGTCGCGCCTCGCCACGCTCGACGAGGTGCGCGCGTTCTGGGAGATCGTCTCGGGCGGCGAGCGTCGCCCCCGCGCGGGGTGATGACGTGGGGGATCGCGCGTCCGCGCGCGGGGTGATGACGTGGGGGATCGCGCGTCCGCGCGCGGGGTGATGACGTGGGGGATCGCGCGTCCGCGCGCGGGGTGATGACGTGGGGGTTGCTCAAACCCGGCGTCGAGCCGCCGGGCTGTGCAGGGATGCGGCCCCTTCGGGGCGCAAGAATGGGGGAGAGTCCACCGGGCCGATGAGACCGCGAGCGTTGCGGTGATCTTGCGCGAGCACCGGCGTGGTGTATCGATGCGCGATGCGTCCCGATGGTTGCGGTGTTCGGGCGCGGCGCACCACGTCCGCGCCATGCGTGATGGGCGATCCCCCATTCTTGCGCCCCGAAGGGGCCGCATCCCTGCACAGCCCGGCGGCTCGACGCCGGGTTTGAG
>JBDHVF010000365.1:0-7704 GCA_039809605.1 Polyangiales bacterium
GGCGACGCGACGCTGGCGCTGCGCGCCGGCCTGGCCGACGCGGCGCAGGTCGAGGCCGCGCGCGCCCAGGGCTTCGACCTGCGCTCGCCCGCGAGCGAGCGCGTGGTGGGCTACGACCACGCGGTGGTGGTGGTCAACCCGTCGAACCCGCTCCCCTCGCTCACGGTCGCCCAGGTGGCCGCCCTCTTCACGGGCCGCGTCGCGTCGCTCCGCGCGCTCGGCGGCGCGGGCGCGAGGCCCAGGCTGGTGGCCTGCGGGGCGGGCGCTCCCACGCGCGCGTTTCTCGACGACCTCGTGAGGGCCTCGGGCGACGCGCGGCCGCTCTCGCGCGACCTCGAGGTGGTGCCCGACGAGGCCGCCGCCGCCGCGCGCGTCGCGACCGACCCCGCGGCCGTCGCGCTGGTGCGCCTCGCGTGGGTGTCTCCCGCGGTGCGCGTGGTGCCCGTCACGCCGACGGGAGGGCGCGAGCCCGTGGCGCCCACGCGCGACACCATCCGCGCGGGCGCGTACCCGCTGGTGCGCCCGGTGGTGCTCTACTCGCGCGCGGCCCCCGTGGGCGCCGCCGCCGACCTCGCGCGCATCGCGCTCAGCCCCGCGGGTCAGACGCTCGTCGAGCGCGCGGGCTACGTCTCGCGGTAGATGCTCAGGCCGCGGGCGCGTAGTTGGCGCGCCGGCACACCTCCCTGAAGCCGCAGCGGAACATGTTCGAGAGCGAGGGGTTGGGCTCGTCTGCGACGGGCGCGCCCGTCTCGGTGCCGATCGCCGTGCAGCCGCGCGCGATCGCGTCGGCGATGCGACGGGCCATGAGCGCCCCCTGCGCGCCGCGGTTGCGGTGCGACGGGAGCGTGCCGCCCATGCCGAGCCACGCGCGCGGGCCGTCGACGTAGAGCATCGCGCCCGCCACCATCGCGTCGCCGTCGAAGGCCCCGTAGGCGGCCCAGCGGTCGCGCGTCGCGAGCGCCTCGATCCACGGCGCGAGCGGCGGGGGCATGCCGTGCGCCGCGGGGATCACCGTCGCCAGCGCCGGCGCCTCGTCGGGTCGCACGGGGCGCACCGTGAAGGGCGTGTCGATCACCGGGGGCGCCTCGACGCCGCGCAGCACCTTCACCCACTCGGGCCGCCGCGCCGGCGCGTAGCCCCGCGCGGCGAGCCAGGCCGTGAGCTCGCGCGGCGCCGCCGCGGGCGAGACGTGGATCAGGTGCTCGCGCGAGGCGCGCGCGCGGAGGCACTCGATCAGCGCGTCGAGGTCGTCGCCCGTCGCGGGGCGCGAGAGGCCCAGGCCGATCGCGCGGTTGAACATGGTGACGGGCATCCGCGGCGCGAGGAGCACGTCGGCGTCGGCCACGCGCGCGACGGTCAAGCCCAGGGCCGCGGGCGCGGCGGCGATCATGTCGCGCCACGCGTCGGCCTCGATGGCGTCGGCGAGGCGCACGGCGTCGAGGTCGGGGCTCACGCGCGCACCTCCGGGGCGAAGGCGGGGGCCTGCGCGCGCTCGTTCACGTCGAGGCCGAGGAGCATCGCCCCGAGGCGCCGCGACGCGGCGGGATCGAAGCCCACCTCGGCGTCGAAGCGCGCGGGGTTGGCGAAGGTGCCGAAGGCGATGTCCCAGAGCGGCAGGTCGCTGTAGTTGCGCGCGTGCACCTCGCGCTGGTGGTGGAGCCCGTGCGACTCGGGGCGCTCGATCACGTACCCGAGCCACGCGGGCGTGCGCACGTTGAGGTGCTGGAACATCGAGTAGAACGCGCCGATGTAGCCGCAGAGGGCCGCGGCGAGGGGCGTGAGGCCCAGCGCGAACGTGGTGACGGCGACGAAGAGCGTGGCGCTCACGGCGACCTCCAGGGGGTGGGTGTACGCGGAGCCCGAGAGGTCCATGCGGACCGGGGCGTGATGGAGCTGGTGAAGATACCGCCACATGAAGCCGAAGCGGTGCTCGGCGCGGTGGAACCAGTACTGCACGAACGACACGGCGAGGTAGCCCACGAGGGCCCCGCCCACGGTGCCGAGCCGCGCGCCGTCGAGCAGCCGGTGCGACGCGAGCCATCCCGCGGGCAGGAGCGAAGGCAGCGTCGCGTTGATCGCCAGCAGCACGATCACGAACGCCCCGCCGGTCAGCCGCCAGCCCCGCACCTCGGGGTAGCCGCGCCTCGCCGCGAAGCGCTCGATCACCAGGAACACCACGTACGTCACGGGGATCATCAGCCCCAGCGCGTCTTCGAGCTTCATCGTCGCACTCCTCCGGGCGGCGCCACGCGGGCCTCGCCTCGGGGAGCTTTACGGTGTAAACCTCCCGGTGGATGTGCCCCGCCCGAAGGAAGTCACGGCGCGAGCCGCTCACGCGCGAGCGCATCGCCGACGAGGCGCTGCGCATGATCGACGCCGAGGGGCTCGACGCGCTCTCGATGCGGGGCCTCGGGGCGGCGCTGGGCGTCGAGGCGATGGCGCTCTACCACCACTTCGCGAGCAAGGGAGAGCTGCTCGACGCGGTGGCCGAGCGCCTGATGCTCGGCGTCGAGGCGCCGGGGCGCGAGGCGGGCGACCCCTTCGAGCGCATCCGCGAGGGGGCGCGCTCGTACCGCCGCGCGGCCATCGAGCACCCGCACGCGTTCGTGCTGCTCACCACGCGGCGCTTCACCACCGAGCGCTCGCTCGCGCAGCTCGAGCGCATCCTCGAGCCCTTCTTCGACGCGGGCCTCGACGCGCGCACGGCCGCGCACATGTTCCGCCTCGTGGGCTACTACGCGGGCGGCGCGGGCCACGCCGAGATCGCCAGCCGCGCGCAGCAGCCCGACGCCACCCCCGTGCGCATGGAGTCGCTCGCCGAGCCCGCGCGCTTCCCCCTGGCGACGGCCGTGGCGCCGCACCTGCGGCTGCGCGAGCTCGACGCGCTGCTCGAGCGCGGCCTCGACGCGATCGTCGGCGTGATCCGCGAGGCCGCCGCGCGCGCGTAGCGCGGCGAGCACCTGGGGAGTCCGTCCTACGCTCCCGCACGTCGTCTACGCCTTCGTACGACGATCACCCGCCAACGCCCGCGGCACCGGTCGGTGTCACGCCCGCTTCTTCTTCGCGGCGGGCTTCTTCTTCGCGGCGGGCTTCTTCTTCGCGGCGGGCTTCTTCTTCGCGGCGGGCTTCTCCACCGCGGGCGCCTCGGCGCGCCCGGTCAGCCACGACGAGAAGCGCCCGTGCTTGCGGATCGCCGCGAGCGCGACCTCGAACGCGTTGTCGGGCAGCGCCACGCCCTCGCGCGCGAGCCGCTCGCGGTGCCCGGCCTGCGCCGCGTAGTGCGACGCGGTGTTCGCGAGCTCCCGCGGCGTGCGCTCGTCCCACGCCTCGCGCGCCTCGGCCTCGGCGCCGGCGTCGTCGAGCGAGCGCACCGCCGCGGAGAGCGCGTCGTAGAGCGTGTTGGTGTCGAGCGCGAGCATCGCGAGGCCCTCCGAGGGCGACGACGCGAAGGCCTCCCACGGCGAGCCCTCGGAGTCGATCCACACCGTCGCGGCGTCGCCCCAGGGCGTGCGCGCGTCGCGGCGCCAGAGCGCGACCCACGATCCCGACCCGTGAAAGCCCAGCGGGTACACATGCTCGCCGAGCCCCTTCGCGCCGAGGAGCCCCTCGAGCTCACCGTACTCGCCGAGCCCGAGCTCGAAGTCGTTGAAGCCTTCGACCGCGCGCAGCCACCTTCCCAGTGCGTCGAGTTCCATGCGCCCGGTTGTACCTCAACGCGCGCGCCTGCGCGCCGTCGCCATGAGCCACCCGAGCTCGCGCATGACGCGCCCGCGCTCGATCGCCACGAGCAGGATCGCGTACACCGCCAGCGCCACGCCCGCCGCCGCCCACCCGCTCTTGAGCGCGCTGGCGAGCGCGGGCACGCGGCCGAGCCCCCACGCCGCGCCGATCGCCGCCGCCGCCGCCGCGCACGCGCCCGTGTACCCCTCGAGCAGCGGCCGACCGAGGTGCCCCTCGGCCCAGCGCACCAGCCAGAACACCATCACCACGGTCATGGTGCTGTGCGCCCACGCGACCGCGCCGAGGCCCTCGTCGTGAACGGCCAGCACGAGCGCCCAGGTGCTCGCCGTCCACACGACGAAGAGGCGCACCGCGAGGCCCGCGCGCCCCTGCGCCTGCAGGAGCGCGAAGAGCGGCCCCGCGAGCAGGCCGCCGGCCATGTTGGCGACGAGCCCGTACACCACGGGCACGGCCGCGAGCCACCGCGGGCCGTAGAGCGCGGGCACGATCGCCGTGGCCCCGACCGACATCGCCACGAGGAGCCCCAGGCCCGTGAGCAGCGACACGCGCGTGATGGCCGTGACGGCCATGTGCAGCTCGGGGTCGCGCGCTTCGAAGCGCGAGTAGACCGAGAGCTGCGCGCGCGCGAGGGCGTTGACGCCCGACACGGGCACCTGCGCGTAGCGCACGCCGAAGTCGAACAGCCCCACGGCCTGCGGCCCCATCACGGCGCCGAGGTACATCGCCGAGATGTTGTCTTTGAAGAAGGCCGCGACGGCCAGGCCCTGCACCTTCAGCCCGTACGAGAGCAGCGGGCGCAGGAGCGACCAGCGCATCGACAGGCCCGTGAAGCCCGGCGCCGCGCGCCACGCGAGGGCGAGCTGCGTGGCCGAGCCCGCGAGCTGCGCCGCGACGAGCGCCCACACGTCGCGGGTGACCCACGCGAGCACCATGGCCGTGAGCTGCTGCACGACGCCCGAGACCACCTCGATGCGCGCGATCTCGGCGAGGCGCAGCGCGCGCTGCATGCGCAGGTACGGCACGGCCCGCAGGGGCGCGGCGAGAAAGAGCGGGGTCATGGCGAGCAGCGCGGCGGGCTCGGCGCCCGAGAGGTGGTAGCGCCGCGCGATGAGCGGCGCGCACACGAAGAACGCGCCCGCCGTCACGCCCCCGAGCGCGAGGAGGAAGGTCACCGCGACGTCGCACTCCTCGTCGGTGAGGTCCGACTTCTTGAGCAGGAGCGCCGCGGTGAGCCCCTCGTCGCCGAGGAGCGAGGCCATGTTGAGAAAGAACCCGCCGATGGCGAACGCGCCGAAGTCGCGCGCATCGAGCAGCCGCGCGAGCGCGAGGCCCGACGCCTGCGCCACGAGCGCCCCCACCACCTGAAGGGCGGCGACGCGGGTGAGCTCCCTGGCGACGCGTCGCAGGATGCCCTCGGGCGGTGGGACGTCGCTCGCTCGTTCGGTCACGTGGCGACGTGATGGAGCGCCCTCGCGCGCCGCGCCGTCAAGCGCCCCTTGAGCGCCGCCGCGCGTGGGGGCACTCTCCGCGCCCTCAAGGAGGCGATGCCATGTACTACGCCGTGATCCAGCAGTTCGTCCGCACGCTGCACAACCTCGACGCCATCCTCGCGAAGGCCGTCGCGCACGCCGAGGCGAAGAAGTTCGACCCCAACAACTTCTGCACCGCGCGCCTCGCGCCCGACATGCTGCCCTTCACGCGGCAGGTGCAGATCGCGTGCGACGCGGCCAAGCGCGCGGCCTCGGCCCTCACGGGCAAGGAGGCCCCCGCGCACGAGGACACCGAGCGCACGATGGAGGAGCTCCGCGGCCGCGTCGGCAAGTGCCTCGCGTACCTCGAGTCGCTCACGCCCGAGGACTTCGCGCACGTCACTTCGAAGACCGTGGTGAAGGCGCCGGGCCCCTCGGGCAAGTCGATGTACGCCGACGACCTGCTCCTCGGGCGCCAGGTGCCCAACTTCTTCTTCCACGTGACCACGGCCTACGCGCTCCTGCGCGCGGGCGGCGTCGAGGTCGGCAAGCGCGACTTCCTCGGCAACCTCCCGATGTTCGACGCCTGAGCGTCACTCCTTCGGGGGGGCGTCCTTCTCGGCCGCGATGCGGGCCTGCTCCTCTTCCCAGCGCCGGATCTTCTCGCCGCGCGCCTCGTCGTAGCGCGCGAGCTCCTCGGGCGTGAGGGGCTTCTGCGGCGCGGGCTTCTTCACCGCCGTGAGCTTCATGTCGGCCGCCGTCGGGGTCTTCGAAGGCCCCGTCAGAGGCGGCGGGCGCGCGGGCACGGGCGCGCTCGGGGGCGCGGGCGGCGAGGGCGGGTTCTCGGCGGGCCTGCTCTCGCCCGCGAAGCGCCACTTGCGGGCCTTCTTGGGGCCGAAGAGGAACGCCAGGAGCACGGCGACGAAGTAGAGCGCGACGAGGGGCAGGCCGAGCATCACCTGCGAGAACATGTCGGGCGTGGGCGTGAGGATCGCCGCCACGACGAAGGCGATGACCGTGAAGTAGCGCCCGAACTTCAGGAGCTGCACCCACGTCACGAGCCCCGCGAGCGACAGGAAGAACACGAAGAGGGGCAGTTCGAACACCACGCCGAACGCGAGGAGCATCTGGGAGGTGAAGCCCAGGTACTCGTCCATCATGATGGTGGGCACGACGCTGACGGTGGTGCCCGCGACGTTGCCGCTGAAGCCCAGGAAGTACTCGTGCGCGGCGGGGAAGACGAAGTGGTAGCCGAAGAGCGAGCCCGCCACGAAGAAGAGCGTCGAGAAGAAGACGAACGGCAGCACGAGCCGCTTCTCGCGGGGGTAGAGCCCCGGCGCGATGAACGCCCAGAGCTGGTAGAAGACCACCGGCAGCGCGAGCACGAAGCCGCCGATGCCCGCGAGCTTGAGGTACGCCACGAAGGCCGCCGTGGGGTCGGGGAAGTGCACCTGCGGGTGCGCCGGGAAGCCGCCCGGGTGCGCCTGGAGCGCCGCGGTGCCGGCCGCGAGCGCCGCGCGGAACTTCGGCGGGTGGAGCATCCAGTCGAAGACCGTGGGCACGGTGCACCCGCCCTTCGCGCGGCAGAACCACGCGACCTCGAGGGGGCGCAGCATCCACGCGAAGAAGGGCTCGCGAAAGTTCCACACCACGATCATCCCGAGGATCACCGCGAAGCCCGCGCGGATGATGCGCGAGCGCAGCTCCTCGAGGTGCTGGGTGAACGGCATCCGCCCGTCATCCATGGGGGCGCTCCTCGGGCGCGGCCTCGGCCGGCGCGTCACCGGGCGCGTCGGGCGAGGGGAGCTCGTCGGGGTACCAGCTCGCGCCCTCGCTGAGCGCGCCGTAGTCGTCGGGGCCCGCCTCGGGGTACTCCATCGAGGTGTCTTCGTGCTCGCGGAGCACGTCCTGCTCGATGCCCGCGAGGCCCTCTCGCAGCGGGCGCGTGACCTCGTCGACCACCTCGTCGAAGCCCGCCTGCTCGCGCAGCTCGCGCGAGGCGCGCTGGAACTCTCGGATCGCGCGCCCCACGGCGCGCAGCGTGACCGGGAGGTTCTTCGGACCGACGACCACCAGGGCCACGATCGCGATCAAGATGAGTTCCGAGATTCCGATGCCGAACATCGCAGGGGTGCGGGACCGTACCTCAGTTTATTTGCCGGTGCGAGGAGTCACGGCGCGCCCGCGGGACCGTTGTTCTTCGCGCCGAAGCGCCGCGCCCCGTCGCTCTGCCACCACTCGACGTAGCGCTGGTGGGCGCGCTCGCGCTCGCGCCGCGGGAGGTTGAAGTAGTACCCGAAGTACTGCCCCGTGAGCCGCTTGAGCTCCTCGCTCGCCTCGTGCCTGATGGTCGCGTCGGCGTGCACGAGCGCGTCGATGAGCCACTCGATCCGGTGCCGCTCCGACGCGCGCTTCCACCACTCGAGCCACGGCGCCGCGGCGGTGCCGAAGTCCTGCCGCGCGATCACCACCAGCGCGCGGTGCGCCGCCGTGG
>JBDHVF010000366.1:0-7697 GCA_039809605.1 Polyangiales bacterium
ACGCTGGGCGCCGACCGCCTCGGCGACGTGGCGCTCGACCTCGAGGGCCCCGCGCTCGCCGCGTGGCTCGCAGACCCCGACGCGAAGTAGCCAATGGGTCGGCACCGGAACACGTGTGCCGCTGGACCGGAAGACGTGTTCCGGTGGCGGATCGCCACCCCGTCGCCGCCACCCGCCACCCCGATCCGCCACCCCCTCGATTCGTGAACGGCCTGAAATACAGGCGTTTTCGTGCGTGGCACGCGCGTCGCGAGCGCGTGACGCATCATGCGAGACCGCTTCGACGCGCAGGGCAAGGACGCGCTCGTGGCCCTGATCGAAGACGTGGGCGTGGTCGAGCGGGGCACCGAGACGGGCGCGGCGACGCAGCGGGTGGACGTGTGGTTTCACCCCGACGCCGAGCATCGCGTCGAGCGCCAGCGCCGCGGGCTGCTGGGCGCGATGGTCGACGAGGACTGCGACCTGGAGCTGTTCCGCAACACGCCGACGGTGCCGCTGGTGCGCGAGTGCGTGCGAAAGCTCTGGACGCTGCACCACGTCCGCGAGCTGGAGGCGCGGCGCGCGGTCGACGCGGCGACGGTGCCGTTCCCGCGCGTGTGGGTGATCACGACGGGGCGGCCCGACGGCGCGCTGCGGGAGTTCTCGGCGCGGCGCGCGAGGCCGTGGCCGCGCGGCGTGTACGTGACCCGGCGCGCGGTGGGCCTGGGCATCGCGGTGCTCTCGGAGATGGACGCGACGCGTGCGACGCTGGCGCTGCGGCTGCTGGGCAAGGGGCGCGTGCTGGCGCAGGCGTGTCGCGAGCTGGTGGCGCTACCCGGCGACGCGTGGGAGCGTCGGCTCATCGAGATTCTGGTACGCTGGCGCACGGAGATCCCGCTCGATCCAGCGCTGCGCACCCCCGACGAGGAGGACTTCATGGCCACCACCAACACAGCCTTCGACGAGCTCAAGGCACGCTGGCGCAGCGAGGGGCGCAGCGAGGGGCGCAGCGAGGGGCGCAGTGAGGGACTCGCGCCGCTCGTGAGTCAGTTCCGTCGCAAGGTCGGGCGCGGGCTCACGGAGGCCGAGCGCGCCACGGTCACCGCGCGCCTCGCGACGCTGGGTGCCGACCGCCTCGGCGACGTGGCGCTCGACCTCGACGGCCCCGCGCTCGCCGCGTGGCTCGCAGACCCCGACGCGACCTGAGCGGAACACGTGTGCCGCTGGAGCGGCAGACGTGTTCCGGTGGCGCGGGCGGTCGCTACGGGGTGACGCAGGTGCCGCGCCGGCAGACCTGGCCGCTGGGGCAGGCGTTGCCGCAACTGCCGCAGTGCTGTGTCTCGATCCAGAGGTCGCGGCACTCCCCGTCGCATACGGCGGAATGCCCGATGGGCTCACAGACGCAATTCCCCGCGTTGCACGTCCGGCCCATGGTGCAGACCAAACCGCAGGCGCCGCAGTTGAGCGGGTCGTCGAAGACGTCGATGCAGACGCCGCCGCAGTTGGTCAGCCCAAAACACTCAACGTCGGCCACGTCGTGAGCGTCAGCTGCATCGTCTCTGTCTACGGCAGCGGCATCGCGTAGATCCGCGACCGCGTCTGTTGAATCGGATGCATCTTGAATCTCGGACGCATCTGCCACCGCGGCGTCTGACGCGTCGAGCACGTCAACCGCGGCGCCCTCGCTGGCGTCGTCGCTCCCGTCGGCCATCGAGAGCGCGTCGCTCGCATCGACGACATCGCTCGCATCGGGGGAGACGTTCGGCACGCACATGGCAGCGCCGCCCTGCACCACGCAGGCCTCGGTAGGCAAGCACGCGGGGTTGCAGGCCGAGACGCAGCCGCCCGAGACGCAGGTGTAACCAACGCGACACGCGGGTATGCACAACGCGGCGTCCATCGGTGGGCCGTCGTCGCTCGCCGCGTCGCACAAGGTTGCGTCGAGGCACGCGCCTGGTCGATCCGCGGCTCCGTCGGGCACATCGAACCAGGGGCAGTTGCCCCTCTGCTCGCACGGCGTGAAGTCCACGTCCGGCAGGCACCCTCCCGCGCCCGCCACGATCAGCAGACCGATCGCCCTCCACACGTCGCGCACCATGATGCTCGCGCTTCTATCACGCCCCATCTTCGTGCGAGAAGGTCCCACGTCGTGGGGGGCGCGTGCGCGGTTCTTCCCGTGGCACCGCGCGCCGTGATACCCGTTGTGCATGAGACCTTCGTCCTTCGGGTGGATCCACGGAGCTGTCTTCGCAGCCGCGCTCGCGCTGGCCGCGTGCAGCAGCGACACCCCGCCGAGCAACACCGCCACGTGTACGCCCGCATGCCGTGACGGCTTCACGTGCGTCTCGGGCACCTGCGTCTCAGCCTGCAACCCCGCGTGCGGCGCCACCGAGACCTGCGTGGTGCAGGGCGGCGCGGCCATGTGCAGGCCCGGCGTCGCGCCCGACGCGAGCGGCGACGACGTGGTCGACGCCACGACGCCCGACGACACCACGCAACCCCCTGACGTCGCACCGCCGATGGACGGCGATCAGAGCGACGCGCAGCCCCCGATGGACGCCGCCCCGCCGACCGACAGCACGCCGCCCACCGACATGGGCCCTGCGGACGGCGGCCGCCCGCCGTGCGGCATGACGGGTCAGCCCTGCTGCAACGCGCGCGTCTGCTCGGGTAACAACGTCTGCAACACGGGGACGATGCGCTGCGAGGCATTCACGCCCGAGATGGATGAGTGCTCGACGACGGGTTCCTGCCCCTCCGGGCGTGTCTGTGGCTTCGGTGCCTCTTGCAGCGGAGGGGCACGCTCGTGTCTGCGGTGCATCATGCCCTCGACGGGGAGGCCCACGGGGTCCGCGTGCAACTCGGGCGCTGATTGCGCGACGGGCATCTGCCTCAGCGGCCTGTGCGTGACCGGCTGCGCGCTGGGCGCGACGGGCGACGCTGCGTGTCGCGCGCTGAACCCTCGGGGCGCCTGCTCCGAGTTCACGTCGCGATCGTTCCCGCCGGACGGCGGCGTCGCGGTGACGTCCACCCTCGGCGCGTGCGCGGTGACGTGCACGCGCAACGGCGACTGTCCCTCCGGGCAGACATGCGGCCTCACCGGGCAGAGCATCCCTGACAACTACCTCCTCACGTGCCGCCCGCCGTTCGGAATGCTCGCTGTGGGCGCTGCGTGTCGGCTCAACCCGAGGGCCCCCGACGGAGGCACAACGAACGACCCCGCGCAGTACTGCCTCACCGGCCAGCCCTGGCAGTGCGTCGCCGACTCCAGCAGCATGACCGAGACCATGGGCCACTGCACGACGATCTGCGCGACCGACGCCGATTGCCCCTCGGTGCTGCCGCACTGCCGCGAGTTCCGGTTCAACCGCCCCAGCTTCCCCGCCACGATGACCACGGTCCCCATCCGCCTCTGCGACCGCTGACCTGCGGCGCGCACGACCTGCCCTTCGTCAAGCCCTCGCTCCCCTGCGCGCCCTCCGCGCACTCCCCCCGCGCGGCCGATTCGTGGTATGCGCGTCGTCCCGCCGGAGCGCCGCGTGGCGCTCCGCGGCGCCAGCGTGCGGTCGCCCAGCCCTATCCCCACCGACGCTGCGCCCTACATCTCCGCCACGGAGTCGCACTGAGATGGATCAGGATTTCGGGATCAACCAGGCCTTCGTCGAAGAGCTTCTGCTCCGCTACAAGGAGAACCGCGCGACCGTGAGCGAGTCGTGGTCGCGCTACTTCGACCGCGCGAACGGCCACGACGTGTACGGCGGCAACGGCCACGCGCCCCGCGCCTCGGCCGCCCCGTCGGCCGTCGAAGAGAACGCCGACCTCGCCCAGCGCGTCGAGGAGCTCATTCAAGCCTACCGCATGCGCGGGCACCTCTGGGCCGACCTCGACCCCCTCGGCCTCGCGCCCAAGCCCCCGAGCGAGCTGTCGCTCGAGACCTTCGGCATCCGCGCGAGCGACCTCGACGTGGTCGTGCCCACGGGCGACCTCGCGGGCCCCGCGCAGGCCACCGTGCGCGACGTGGTCGCGCGCCTCGACGAGACCTACTGCCGCTCCATCGGCGTCGAGTTCGCGCACATCGAAGACGGCGCCATGCGCACGTGGCTCCAGCAGCGCATGGAGGCCACCTCGAACCGCCTCGCCCTCTCGGCCCAGGAGCAGCTCCACCTGCTCGGGAGGCTCATCGACGCCGAGATCTTCGAGCAGTTTCTGCACACGAACTTCCTCGGCAAGAAGCGCTTCTCGCTCGAGGGCGGCGAGTCGCTCATCCCGCTGATGGACCTCATGATCGACCGCGCGGGCGACCTCGGCGTCGAGGAGGTGGTCATCGGCATGGCCCACCGCGGCCGGCTCAACGTGCTCTTCAACATCATGGGCAAGAGCCCGAAGGACATCTTCGCGCACTTCCTCGACACGCACCCGGAGCTTCACCGCGGCCGCGGGGACGTGAAGTATCACCTCGGGTACTCGAGCGACCGCGTGAGCCCCGCGGGCACGAAGATGCACCTCTCGCTCGCGTTCAACCCCTCGCACCTCGAGTTCGTCAACCCCGTGGTCGAGGGCCGCGTGCGCGCCAAGCAGGACCGCATCGGCGACGCGAAGCGCCGCCGCGTGTGCCCGCTGCTCATCCACGGCGACGCGGCGTTCATCGGCCAGGGCGTCGTCGCCGAGACGCTCAACCTCATGAGCCTCGAGGGCTACTCCACGGGCGGCACGCTGCACGTGGTGGTCAACAACCAGGTGGGCTTCACCACCAACACGGGCGACGCGCGCTCCACCCGCTACGCCACCGACCTCGCGCGCATGCTGGGCATCCCCATCTTCCACGTGAACGGCGAGGACCCCGAGGCCGTCGCCCACGTGGCCCGCCTCGCGGTGGAGTACCGCCAGGAGTTCGGCCGCGACGTGGTCATCGACATGTACTGCTACCGCAAGTGGGGCCACAACGAGGGCGACCAGCCGCGCTTCACGCAGCCCGTGATGTACGCCGCCATCGACCGCAAGCCCTCGGTGCGCGCGGCGTACGTCAAGAAGCTCGTGGGCACCGGCAAGGTCACCCCCGAGCAGGTCGACAGCCTCGCCGCCACCCGCAAGGAGACCCTCGAGACGGCCCTCGCGGAGACGCGCTCGAACGGGTACATCCCGCCCACCACGGGCATGGCGGGCCTCTGGGAGCGCTACAAGGGCGGGCCCGACGCGTCGGTGCCCGAGGCGCCCACGGCCGTCGCGCGGCCGAAGCTCGAGGAGCTGCTCGCGGCCATCACCGAGGTGCCGCCGGGCTTCGCGCTCAACCCCGAGCTCGAGGCCAAGGTGCTCCACGCGCGGCGCCAGCGCATCGA
This sequence comes from Polyangiales bacterium, assembly GCA_039809605.1. Taxonomy (GTDB): domain Bacteria; phylum Myxococcota_A; class Polyangia; order Polyangiales; genus CAISKJ01. The sequence continues at coordinate 5,316 of JBDHVF010000366.1, forward strand.
CGGCTCGCTGCCGCTCGACTGGGGCACGGCCGAGGGCCTCGCGTTCGCGACGCTGCTCGACGAGGGCTACCCCATTCGATTGAGCGGCCAGGACGCGCGCCGCGGCACCTTCTCGCACCGCCACTCGGTGTGGACCGACGTGAAGACCGGCGCGCGCTACACGCCCTTCAGCCGCGTGGCGAAGGGCCGCGCGCGCTACGAGGTGTGGGACTCGCCCCTCTCGGAGATGGGCGTGCTCGGCTTCGACTACGGCTACAGCCTCGACCACCCCGACGGGCTCGTGATCTGGGAGGCCCAGTTCGGCGACTTCGCCAACGGCGCGCAGGTCATCATCGACCAGTTCCTCTCGTCGTCGGAGGACAAGTGGAACCGCCTGAGCGGGCTCGTGCTGCTGCTGCCCCACGGCTTCGAAGGCCAGGGCCCCGAGCACTCGAGCGCGAGGCTCGAGCGCTTTCTGCAGCTCTGCGCCGAGGACAACATGACCGTGTGCAACCTCACGACGCCCGCGCAGATCTTCCACGCGCTGCGCCGTCAGGTGCTGCGCCCGTGGCGCAAGCCGCTGATCGTGATGACCCCCAAGAGCCACCTGCGCTCGAAGGAGGCCGTGTCGACGATGGCCGACCTCGCGGGCGGGGGCTTTCAGCGCGTGATCCCCGACGCCACCGTCGACCCCGCGAAGGCCCGCAAGGTCGTGCTCTGCTCGGGCAAGGTCTACTGGGACCTCGCCCGCGCCCGCGCCGAGCGCAACGTCACCGACGTGGCCCTCGTGCGCCTCGAGCAGCTCTACCCCCTCTCGAAGCCCCTGCTCCAGCAGACCTTCGCCCCCTACCGCGACGGCACCCCCCTCGTGTGGGCCCAGGAAGACCCCTGGAACATGGGGGGCTGGTACTTCATCGCCTCCCGGCTGCCCGAGCTCCTCGGCCACCGACTCCCGCTCTCGTGCGTCTCCCGCGAGGAGAGCGCCTCGCCCGCGACGGGCTCCGAGAGCAGCCACAAGCTCGAACAGACCGAGCTCCTCGAGAAAGCCCTGGCCTGAGCGCGGTTCCTCCGCCTTCGCACCCCTCCCACGAAGATTCGTTGTCGGGCCCAACCCGTGAGGGTCGCCCCCTATCGTTGCCTTCCTGTGGTTTTGTTACACATCGAGGGGTCATGAGGGTGCTCCTGGTCGGCGCCGACCTCGGCGGACGCGCGCGTGAAATCACCGCGTCGTTCACGTCGCGCGGGCACGAGCCGCTCCGGCGCCGCGACCTCGCGTCGGCCCTCGCCGCGATCGAAGAAACGCCGTTCGAACTCGTGGTGGCGGGCGAAGAGCCCGGCGCCCACGACCTGCTCGACGTGTGCAAGGCGCTGCGCAGCGCGAGCGACGAGGCCTTGCTGCTCGCGCTGGTGAGCGCGTCGGACCACGAGCTCATCGGCCGGCTGCTCGACGTCGGGGTCGACGACTGCTTCACGCTGCCCTACGACCCGGAGCGCTGCGCGGCGCGGCTGCGCGTGGTCGAGCGCGCGGTGGCGCAGCGCGCAGAGCTGCGACGCGCCGAGCGTGACGCGCGCGAGGCCCGCGCGAGGCTCGTGCTAGCCGACCGGCTGGTGAGCGTGGGCACCCTCGCCGCGGGCGTGGCCCACGAGATCAACAACCCGCTCATGTACGTGATCGCGAACATCGAGTTCGTGAGCCGCCAGCTCGCGGCGCCCGACGCGGTCTCCGACGAGCGGCGCGCGAGGCTCCAGCGCGCGATGGCGCAGGCGAGGGAGGGCGCCGACCGCGTGCGCGAGATCGTGCGAAACCTCCGCACGTTCTCGCGCGGCGACGAGGACCGCCGCGGCCCCCTCTCGGTCACCGACGTGATGGAGTCGAGCCTCGCGATGGCCTGGAACGAGGTGCGCCACCGCGCGCGGCTCGTGCGGGACTACGGCCCGGTGTCTCCCGTCGAGGCCAACGAGGCGCGGCTGGGCCAGGTGTTCCTGAACCTCCTCGTGAACGCGGCGCAGGCGATCCCCGAGGGGCGCGTGGCCGAGAACGAGATCCGCGTGGCCGCGCGCCAGGAGGGCGCGAAGGTCGTCGTCGAGGTGAGCGACACGGGCGTGGGCATCCCGAAGGAGATCCTCGGTCGCATCTTCGACCCCTTCTTCACCACCAAGCCCGTGGGCGAGGGCACGGGCCTCGGCCTCTCGATCTGCCACGGCATCGTGTCGGGCATCGGCGGAGAGATCCAGGTCGAGAGCGCCGTGGGCCAGGGCAGCACCTTTCGCGTCGTGCTCCCCACCACGCGGCCCGCGAGCGTGCCCGCGCGGCCCTCGGCGCCGCCCGCGCCGCCGGGCGCCCGCGCGCGGGTCCTCCTCGTCGACGACGAGGCCAACGTCCGCCTCTCGCTCTCGCAGATC
>JBDHVF010000367.1:0-7678 GCA_039809605.1 Polyangiales bacterium
CAGCCGCCGGCGGACCTCGCCGGGGAGCAGCACGCGCGAGACCGCCGGGCTGCGGTGCGCGCTCGCCAGCGCGGCGTCGAGCTGCTTGCGCCCGCGGTCGCGCACGGCCCGGGCCGCGGCGCGGGCGAGCATGGGCGGGTCGATGGCGCAGAGGCAGAGCAGGGCGTGGCCCTCGCGGTAGCCGGGGTTGCGCTCGACGAAGTAGCGCGCGGCGGGCTTCTCGCTGCGCTGCCAGTACGCGGCCTCGGCGTCGGTGTCGCGGGTGAAGGCGCCGATGTGCCGCACGAGGGGGTCGTCGCCCACGCGCGGCAGCCCGAACGAGTCGCCGAGTTCGGCGATGAACCGCTCGAGCTCCTCGTCGCCGGGGCGCTCGCGGATCGGGCAGGCCGTCGGCACGTGCCGCGTGAGCAGCAGGTAGCTCGACGGGTGGATGAACGCGCCGAAGAAGTACGCGTCGTGGCCGGGCAGGCGCAGCATGCGCTCGATCGCGAACCGCATCCCGAACCGCGCGAGCCCGCCGGTGCCGCGGTACGCGCGGAGCGTCGCCGCGGTGCTGCGGAACACCACGCACGGGCGCCCGCGCAGGCGGCGCTCGTACGCGTGCGCGGTGCAGAACCCCACCGCGTCGCCCGACGCGTTGCGGTGGAGCAGGATGCGCGTGTGCTCGTCGCCGCCGAGGGCGAAGCCCGCGAAGGCGTCGCGGCCGGCGTGGCCGGGCACGGCGAAGACGGCGCTGTTGACGGCGTAGAGCTCGTCGATGAGGCGCTCGCGCTGCGCGGGCGCGAGCGACTTGGGGTCGATGATCTCGTGGGAGGTGATGGAGGGCATCGCGACCGCGGGAGCGTCGCAGAGATGCGCGCGGCGGACAACTCCCCGCGCCGACCGCGAGGGTGCGTCATCGCGCCGCGCGCGGAGGCCCTCAGGGCGCCGGCGCGAAGCGCACGCGGTTGCCCGAGGGGTTGGTGCACGTGGCCGTGGTGCCGGTGCAGCCGCCGACCGAGCGAGTGCCGGTGAGGTTCTCGACGCCCACGGTGGCCGTGGTGCCCGAGGGCATGGTGTTGCTCTGCGTGAGGATGTCGATCGCCCCGTCGGACTCGTTGAGCACGATCTCGGTGGTGATGCTCTGCGTGCTCGTGCCGCCGTAGAGGTAGGTGCCCGACCACTCGGCGATGAAGCGGCGGTAGGGGGCCGAGCCCAGGGTCGCGTGGCAGACGCCCGACGTGCCGGTGCGCAGGTCGCGCCAGAAGGTCGCGACGACGCCGTTGGGCGTGGACGACGAGGGGATGGTGTCGCCGAGCGAGTTGCTCGCCACGCCGTCGAGGCTGAGGAAGCCGTTGCTGGAGATGTTCACCATGCGCCCCGCGGGCAGGGGCGCGCCCCAGAAGTTGAAGGTGAAGGGCAGCGGCGCGAACACCGAGCCGTCGTCGGTGCTGGTGAGCACGCGCGTCGCGCCGGCCATGCCGCAGACCTCGGTGAAGGTCACCGACGAGGGGGGCACGGTGCGGGCGTAGTTGGGGCCCGTGGTGACGGTGGTGCACGCGCCCGTGCGGCAGGCCTGGCCCGCGGCGCACGCGCGGCCGCAGGCGCCGCAGTTGGCCGCGTCGCTCGAGGTGTCGACGCAGTCGGAGCCGCAGAGCACCGTGGGGGCCGAGCAGGTGACGGTGCCGCCCGCGGAGATCACCGCGGGGCAATACCCCGCCGTCTCGTAGGTGCCGCCGAACTGGCTCGAGCTCTCGTGGTGGAAGTACCAGCGGCCGCGCAGGGGCGACACGGTGAACGAGCACATGTCGCTGAGGTTGGTGAACGTGCCGACGGTGGTGACGGTGCCGTCGGGGACGCGCACGCGCGCGATGCGGGTCGAGCCCTCGACGTACGAGAGGTGCACGCGTCCGTCGAAGTACTCGGCCACGCCCCAGAACGCCCAGCTCTCGCAGCTCATGTGCGAGGGGAACACCATCGGCCCGAGGTCGGTCACGCGGCCCGACGGCAGGTCGACGTTGTACACGTGGCTCGACGAGGCGATCACCACGCGGTCCCAGCCCGAGAAGATGCCCGTGCCGGTGCCGAGCACGAGCGGCATCGAGAGCGCGACCGTGCGCGTGGTGGGGGCGCCCGACACGCCGTCGAGCTCGACGAGCGAGGTGACGGTCGCCCCCGAGATGCTGTCGACCAGCGGGCCCGACGCCGTGGCGAGGTCGTACACCGTGCCCGTGCGCAGGTTGCTCGCCAGGCCGTCGTAGATGCGCCCCACGGCCGTGGCCGTGAGCGAGTCGAGGTCGAAGCGCCCCGTCGAGGTGTCGCCCGAGTAGAACATCGACGACGAGCCCACCGCGATGCCGCCGCGGTCGTCGCTGGTGACCGCGTCGTGGTCGCGCACCATGCACCCCGAGGTGCCGAGCGACATGATGCGCAGCGAGGGCCCCGCGCCCAGCGTCACGCACGCGCCCGCGCTGCACCCCTGGCCCGCGGCGCACGCGCGGCCGCAGGCGCCGCAGTTGGCGGGGTCGCCCTGCGTGTCGACGCAGGCCGTGCCGCAGCGGGTGAGGGGCGCGGCGCAGGTGACGGTGCCGCCGGTGCACACGCCCGAGGAGCAGGTCTGCCCGGTGGCGCACGCGACGCCGCACGCGCCGCAGTTGCGCGCGTCGGTCTGGGTGTTGACGCACGCGCCGCCGCAGCTCACCAGCGGGCGGCCGCAGGTGGTGCCGCCGGTGCACACGCCCGAGGAGCAGGTCTGCCCGGCGGCGCAGGCGTTGAAGCAGCGGCCGCAGTTCGCGGGGTTGCTGCTCGTGTCGACGCAGGTGCCCTCGCACATCATCCGGGGCGCGGTGCAGGTGGTCATGCCGCCGGTGCACACGCCGTCGGTGCAGCCGCCGGGGCAGTCCATCTCGGTGAACATCGACCCGCGGTCGTTGCAGACGCGCGCGCGCGAGGCGCTCACGCACGAGGCGCGGCCCGGCGTGCACACGATGGGCATGCACATGCCCGTGCTCGTGTCGCACCACGTGGAGCCCGTGCACTCGCTGTCGCGCGTGCACCCCGTCGCCACCATGTCGGGCGGCGGCGCGTCGGGGGTGACGGGCGCGTCGGGGGCGGGCGCGTCGGGCGTGACGGGCGCGTCGGGCGTGGCGGGCGTGTCGTCGGTGGCGACGTCGTCGGTCGACGCGTCGTCGTCGGGCCCGAGACCTCCGCCGCCACCGCCGCGGGCCGAGCAGGCCGCCGCGGAAAGCATGAGCAAGAACATCCAGAACGAGCGCTTCATGCGCGACCTCCGAGGAAGGGAAAAGCGACCGCGTCGGGCGGACCGCAGGCCGTGCATGCATCGGGTTCGAAGGGGGCGTCAAGAACCGCTCGGCGGCTTTCCACGGGGGCCCGCGAGGTGGCAGAACAGGGCGCGTGATGGTCACGCAGGATTTCGAAGCGGGTCGTACGGCGCTCCGTCGCTTCGGCCACCGGGTGGGGGCGCGCGCGGTGGCGGGCGACGTGATCGCGCTGGTGGGGGGCCTCGGCGCGGGCAAGACCTTTCTCGCGCAGCACCTCGCGCACGGGGTCGGGGTCTCGCCCGAGGCCAGGGTCACGTCGCCGACCTTCACGCTCGTGCAGGAGCACACGGGCCGCGTGCCCTTTCTGCACGCGGACCTCTACCGCCTGGGCGACGCGGACGAATTGCGCGAGGTGGGGCTCTTCGAGATGGGCGCGACGGGCGTGGTGGTGGTCGAGTGGGCCGATCGCTTCCCCGAGGCCGTGCCGCGCGACGCGCTGTGGGTGGAACTCTCCGTGGTCTCTCCGTCGATCCGCCGCGTGCGCGCGTGGGGCGAGGGCGAGCGCGCGCGGAGGCTGCTCGGGCTTTCGCCGACGGGCGCGAGCGCGTAGGCTCCCCGCACGATGGCCGACCTCCCTACGAGTCTGTACGCGCTCTTCGACGAGGAGCGCGAGCGCTTTCAGACCGCGCGCCGTGTGCTGAGCTTCGACGAGTACCTCGCCCTCTTCAGCGCGTCGCCGCAGCGGTACGCGCGCGACGCGGCGCGGTACCTGCGCGACATGTTCGACCACTACGGCACCGTCACCGTCGAGAAGCCCTACGGGAAGTTCGTGCACTGGAAGCTCTTCGACCTCCCGTGGGAGGACGACGCCGGCCGGCGCGAGGCGCTGGTGGGCCACGAGTCCATTCAGGCCGAGGTCTACCGCGCGCTCTCGAACTTCACGCGGCAGGGGCGCGTCAACCGCCTCGTGCTGCTGCACGGCCCCAACGGCAGCGCCAAGAGCACCTTCGTCGCGTGCCTGATGCGCGCCATGGAGGACTACTCCGCCACCGATGACGGCGCGCTCTACCGCTTCACGTGGGTGTTCCCTCGGGGCAAGGGCGGTGAGGGCGGGCGCATCGGCTTCGGCGGCTCGTCGGGCCGCGACGAGGGCCCGCGCGCGGGCGAGAGCTACGCGCACCTCGACGAGGGCGCCATCGACGCGAAGGTGCTCTGCGAGCTGCGCGACCACCCGTTGCTCCTGCTCCCGGTGGCGATGCGCCAGTCGCTCCTGCGCGAGGCGCTCGGGCCCGACGCGGCGTCGCAGGTGCCCGTCGAGCTGTGGAAGGGCGGGCTCTGCCACAAGTGCCAGCAGGTGTTCGGCTCGCTGCACACGGCGTATCGCGGGGACCTCCGCAAGGCCCTGGCGCACGTGCAGGTCGAGCGCTGGTACGTCTCGCGGCGCTACCGCGAGGGGGCCGTCACGCTCGGGCCGCAGATGGCCGTCGACGCGCGCGAGCGGCAGGTGACCGCGTCGCGCTCGCTCGCGGCGCTGCCGCCGTCGCTGCAGAACACCGCGCTCTTCGAGCCGTCGGGCGAGCTCGTCGACGCGGCCGGGGGGCTGCTCGAGTACTCCGACCTGCTCAAGCGCTCGCTCGAGCACTGGAAGTACCTGCTGCTCATGATCGAGACGGGCGAGGTGGCGCTCGAGACGTCGAACCTCGTGCCGAACCTGGTGCTCGTGGGCAGCACCAACGAGGGCCACCTCGACGCGTTCAGGGAGCACCCCGAGTTCGCGTCGTTCCGGGGGCGGCTCGAGCTGGTGCGCGCGCCGTACCTCACCGACTGGCTGGCGGAGAAGGCCATCTACGACGCGCAGGCGCTGCCCGGCGTGCGCCGCCACGTGGCGCCCCACACCACCGAGCTCGCGGCCCTCTTCGCGGTGCTCACGCGCATGCGCAAGCCCTCGACCGACCGCTTCGCGCGACCGCTCGCCACGCTGGCCGCCGAGCTCACGCCGATCGAGAAGGCCGACCTCTACGCCACGGGCGCCGTGCCCGCGCGGCTCTCGGGCGAGCAGACCAAGGAGCTGCGCGCCAGCATCGCCGCCCTCTACCACGAGAGCGACACGTACCCGAACTACGAGGGCCGCACGGGCGCGTCGCCGAGGGAGATGCGCGCGGTGATCCTCGACGCCGCGCAGCACCCCGGCTACCGCTGCCTCTCGCCCTTCGCCGTGCTCGAGCGCATCGCCGACCTCTGCAACCGCAAGTCGGAGTTCGAGTGGCTGCGGCAGGAGACCGTCGCGGGCGGCTACCACGACGCCAAGTACTTTCAGAAGGTGCTGCGCGACCGGCTCGTCGACCTCATCGAAGACGAGATGCGCAGCGCCACGGGCCTCGTCGACGAGGCGCGCTACGTCGACTCGTTCGAGCGCTACATCTTTCACGTCTCGGCGCAGATCAAGGGCGAGAAGATCCGCAACAGGCTCACGGGCCGCGACGAGCCGCCCGACGAGGCCATGATGAAGGAGATCGAGCGCAGCATCGGGGCGACGGGCGCGCCCGAGGAGTTCCGGCGCAACGTCATCTCGCGCCTCGCGGCCTGGGCCATCGACCACCCGGGCGAGAAGGTGCCGTACCCGAAGCTCTTCCCCAACTTCATCCAGCGGCTGAAGGAGGTGTTCTTTCAAGAGCACCGCCGCCAGGTGGTGCTCTACACCCGCGACCTGCTCGCGCTGCTCACCGAGGAGGGCACCGGGCTCGACGCCGAGGCGCGCCGCCACGCCGAGGCCGCCCTCGCCACGCTGAAAGATCGCTACGGCTACTGCGAGCGCTGCGCCGCCGACGCCGCCGCCACGCTGTTGAAAGACCGCTTCGCCGACGTCAAGCTCTGACGCATGCCGCCAGAACCCATCGCACGCATCGTCCGAGAGGCGCGCACCGTCGCCGTGCTCGGCGCCCACCACGACCCTTCGAAGCCCGCGTTCTACGTGCCCGACTACCTGCACGGCGCGGGCGTGAAGGTGCTGCCCGTCAACGCCACGCTCACCGGCCGCGCGCTCTGGGGCGCGCCCGTGGCCGCGACGCTCGCCGAGCTCCGAGAGCCCGTGGACATCGTCGACGTGTTCCGCCGCCCCGAGGCGCTCGCGGGCCACGTCGACGACATCCTCGCGATGAAGCCGCTGCCGAAGGTGGTGTGGTTCCAGAGCGGCATTCGCAACGACGAGGTCGCGCGCAGGCTCGAGGCCGCGGGCATCACCGTCGTGCAGAGCCGCTGCCTCATGGTCGACCACCGGTCTCTCTGAGCGTCAGAGCCGGTGCACCGTCTCCGCCTCCGCGGCGCGCTCGCGCGCGAGACGTCGCGCGGGCCTGAAGCCCTCGGTCAACGGCAGCGCGTCGACCACCGCCACCGTGCGCGGCCGCGCGTGCTCGTCGAGTGATCGCAGCGCCTCGGCCACGCGCTCGCGCGGGATGTGCCCGCGCGCCGCGACGACGGCGTGCACCGCGCCCCCGTCGCCCCACGCGCACGCGAGCTCGACCTCGGGCAGGGTGTAGAGCGCGTCTTCGACCCCGCGCGTCGAGACGGGTCCGCCGGGCGTGCGCACGAAGCCCCCGAGCGCGTCGACGTACCAGGCGTCGCCGTCGGCGTCGACGCGCACCACGTCGCTGGTCGCGTACCACCGGTCGCCCTCGACGAAGGCGTCGCGCACCGTGGCCTCGGCCGCGGACTCGTCGTCGAGGCGCGCGATCAAGAGCCCCGGCTCGTCGACCTCGGCGCGCGTCGCCCGACCGCGCGCGTCGCGCGCGAGGCCGCCGGCCTCGTGGTCGACGCGCACCACGGCCGTCTCGGCGCTGCCGGGGAGACGTCGCCCGAGCGCGCCGGCCTTCTCGCCCGAGGCGTTGGCCATGATCACCCGCTGCGACGTCGAGGCGTAGAACTCCATCAGGCCCGCGCCGAAGCGCTCGCGGAGCTTCTGCCAGAGGTCGGCCCGCATGCCGCTGCCCGCGAAGAGCCGCAGCGGGTGGGTGCGGTCCCCGCGCGTCGGCGGCGCGTGCACGAGCGGGCGGAGCATCTCGCCGGCGTAGAAGACCACCGTCGCGCCGTAGCGGCGCACCTCGGGCCAGAAGTGTTCGAGGTCGAAGCCGTCGGCGAGGGCGAGGCGCGCGCCGCCCGTGAGCGCCGACCCCACGCTCACCACCACGCCCGCGGGGTGGTGCAACGGGATGCAGCAGTACACCGTGTCGTCGGGCTTGAGCGTGCACGCCGCCGCGGCGCCGAGCGCCGAGAGGGCCCAGCGGTGGTTGGTCACCGGCACCACGCGCAGCGCGCCCGACTCGCCCGGCCGCAGGAGCACCACGCAGAGGTCGCTCGCCCGCCCCGCGTCGAGCGTGAGCGTGGGGACGAGCGCGCCGTTCGAGCCGTAGATGAAGGTCTGA
>JBDHVF010000368.1:0-7657 GCA_039809605.1 Polyangiales bacterium
CGGCGGCGCGGGGTCGAGCAGGGTGCCCACGCGCGGGCGGCGCACGGGCGGCGGGAGCGTCGCCTGGTGGCCGCGCACGACCACGTTGGGCGCGGTGGGGCGCGTGCCCCCTGGGGGCGTGACGACCGATGGGCGCTCGGGCGCGAGCTCGGTCTCGCCGCGCGCGCGGTGGTCGTACGCGCGGTCGATGAGCTCGCGCAGCGCCTCGGCGTCGGCGGCGTAGGGGAACACGCGCTTGCCCGTCACGAACTCGATCTCGGTCTGCGCCTGGCGGTTGCCGGGGTCGCCCATCGCGAGAAAGAGCGAGTCGTCGCGGGTGAGCAGCGGCAGCACCACGTGGCGCCGCGCGAGGTCGCGGGGGATGAGGTCGAGGTCGGTGAGGTCGAGGGGCACGACGCGCACGTCGACGCCCGGTACGCCGTGCTTGTCCGAGAGGTTCACCACGCCCTGCCGCTCGGCGTCGAGGGGCGAGAAGCGCACGCCCGTGTTCTCGGGCGGCAGCGGCTCGATCGGGGCCGCGGGCTTCGTGGGCGGGTCGTCGCGGTTCACCATGTCGTTGGCGCGGCCGCGGGCGACGAACGCGCCCGCGCGCGGGCGTCGGGTCGCGCTCCTGCGCGGCGTGCGGGGCGTAACCTATCACCGCGACGGCGCGATCATCAACGATCGGGGGCGGTCTGCCCGCGGGTCACATCCCCGCGAGGATGCGCCACTCGTCGCCGACGCGTTCGAGCTCGAGGCGGTTGTCGGCCACGCGGCGGAACCACACCTCCTCGTCGCGCGAGGTGGGGGTGGCGTCGCGCACGGGGTCGATGTGCAGCGCGGGCGCGTTGGGGGCCGTGGCGGGCGCGCCGCCGGGCCTGCGCAGCGTGTAGCTGCCGGTGAAGGTGAAGTCGACGTACGCGCGGCCGGGCGTCTGCGGGTCGAGCGTGATGCGCCGGTAGCGCACCTCGTAGCGCACCTGCCGCACCTCCTCGCTCCACGCGGCGAGCAGGCGCTGCAGGCCGTCGTAGCCGTAGTCGTCGTCGCCCGCGGGCGTGCCGCCGTCTTCGAAGTAGCGCGGCGAGGCGAGCGTGAGGAGCGTGCGCGCGTCGCGGCCCTCGACCGCGCGGCGGTAGCGCTCGCAGAAGGCCACGATCGAGCGGTTGTCCGAGGTGTCGGGCAGGTCGGTGTTGGGGATGCGTCCGGTGGCGCAGCCGAGCGACGTGAGGAGCGAGGCGAGGAGGGGGAGGGTGCTGCGCATGGTGGTGATGTCGTTCGGCGAACGAGGCCGGGCGGGCGGGATATTCCTCGCGGGCGCCGCCGATGGCAACAGTTGATGGCGCCGCGGCGCGCGCGGGATGCCGCTTGCGCCGGGCCGGTGGCGGGTGGTAGGTGCGAAGCGAAGTGAGCGAAGGCGAAGTGAGCGAAGGCCAAGCGTCCCAGGGGTCGCGCCGCGCGCGCAGGATCGAAGAGGCCATCCTCGAGATCGAGGGCGTGGCGGGCGTGCGCGTGTGGGAGCTTCCGGGCAGGGTCGAGATCGGCGTGCGCGTGGCGCCGAGCGACACGCCGGCCGACGTGCTGGTGCGCGTCCACGAACTCACGAGCGCCATGCGCGAGGGCGAAGAGGCCTGGGACGTGGGCGTGCTCACCGAAGGCTGATCGCCGCTGGCACCGGGTGCCCACATCGGGTATTCCGCCCGCGTGACCTCCGAAGACCGATTCGAACAGCGGGTGCGCGGGCGCATGGCCTTCGTGGCCGACGTGCACGGCAACCTCCGCGCGCTCGACGCCGTGCTCGCGGCCCTGCGCGACGAGGGCGCCGGCGCCCTCTACGTCGCGGGCGACCTGGTCTTCGGCGGCCCCGACCCCCTCGGCGTGTGGATGCGCTTGCAGGAGGCCGGCGCCCGCTGCGTGCGCGGCCCGTCGGACCTGGCCCTCGCCTCGCTCGACCCCGCGCGCATGCGCCCCTCGAGCGAGCACGAGCGCGAGCAGATGGCGCGCTTCCTCGCGGCGCGCGAGTCGCTGGGGGAGCTCATCCTCGCGCGGCTCAAGCGCCTGCCCGAGGCCATGCGCCTCGAGCTGCCCGACGCGTCGGAGATCCTCGTGGTGCACGGCTCGCCGCGCGACGCGGGCGAGTGCTTCACCCACGACATGAGCGACGAGGAGATGGACGCCCTCATCGGCGACGACCCCGCGGACCTCATCGTGTGCGGCGGCGGGCACGTCCCGTTCGTGCGCGCCCTCGACGCGGTGAAGGTCGTGTGCGTGGGCTCGGTGGGCGAGGCGCCCGGCGGCGGCGTGGCGCACTACACCCTGGTCACCCCCACGCCCGAGGGCCCCGCGGTCGAGCAGCGCTGGGTGGCCCTGTAACGGATTCGCGCGCGCCCCGGCCTCCGCGGTAGAGACCCCCTCGCGTGACGTCGCACCGATACATCGCCGTCGCAGGGAACATGGGCGCGGGCAAGTCGAGCCTGGTCAGGTGGCTCTGCCAGCAGTTCGACCTCGCGCCCTTCTTCGAGCCGCACGACGAGAACCCCTACCTCGAAGACTTCTACGCCGACATGGGGCGCTGGGCGTTCAACTCGCAGCTCTTCTTCCTCGTGCGGCGCTACAAGATCCACCGGAGCATCGAGGCCCTGGGCCGCCCCGTCGTGCAGGACCGCACCCTCTACGAAGACGCCGAGGTCTTCGCCGCGTGGCACCACCGCAAGGGCAACATCGACGACCGCGACTGGGCCACGTACACCGACCTCTACACCACGCTGCGCGCAGACCTTCGCCCGCCCGACCTGATGATCTACCTCCGGTGCAGCACGAAGACGCTGCGCAAGCGCATCCGCATGCGGGGGCGCGCGTACGAGCAGGCGATTCCCACCGAGTACCTGCGCGCGCTCGAGGGGCTCTACGAAGACTGGTTCGCCCGCTACGACCTGTCGCCCACGATGGTGATCGAGAGCGACCAGATCGACTACGTGACGCGGCTCTTCGACCGCCACGCGCTGCTCGACGCGATCCGCCAGCAGCTCAAGTGACGGGTCAGTAGAGCGGCTTCACGTACTGCGCGAGCACCTTCCTCGGCTCACGATCGATCGCGAACTTCACAAGCAACTTGAGCTCTGCACCCGGCAACACCGCCTTCACCTCCCCCAAACCCCACGTGGCGTGCTTCACGCGCATGCCCTTGCGGTAGCCCGTGACGGTGCCCGTGTCGTCGTCGGGGATGGGGTCGCAGTACCCGTGGCGCACCACCACGGGGCCGTGGCCCTGCTCGGGCTCGCGCGGGGGCTCGCGCGTGCCCCACGAGGCGCTCCCCGTGTGGCGCGGCGTCGACTCTCCGAAGGTCCTCCTGCGCACGGGCGCGGTGAGCACGTCGGGCGGGATCTCGAGCAGAAAGCGGCTCGGGATGCCCGTGCGCGTCTGCCCGAAGATCTGCCGGAACTGGGCGTACGAGAGCACCAGGCGCTCGCGGGCGCGGGTGATGGCGACGTACGCGAGGCGGCGCTCCTCTTCGAGCTCCTCGGGGTCGGCGCCGAAGTCGGTGCCCTTGTACGGGAACATCCCGTCTTCGAGCGCGGCGATGAAGACCAGCTTGAACTCGAGCCCCTTGGCCGAGTGCACGGTCATGAGCGACACGCGCTCGGCGGCGTCGCCCTCGGCCGTCTGCTCGCTGAGCGTGACGCGCTCGAGGTAGTCCGAGAGCGAGGCCTCGGGCTCCTCCTCCTGGTACGAGCGCATCGAGCCGAGGAGCTCGCGCACGTTCTCGAGGCGCGTCTCGTTCTCGGGGTCGTCCTTCGACTCGAGCATCGCGCGGTAGCCCGTCTGCTCGAACACCAGCTCGGCGAGCTCGAAGGGCCGGTCCGTCATGGCCGCGGCCTTGCGGCGCAGGTCGCCCACCACGTTGTAGAAGCCCACCAGGGCCTTGCGCGCGGCGCCCCCCACGTCGTCGGGCAGGTCGCCCGAGGCGATGGCCTTCCAGAGCGGCGTCTGCTTCGAGCCTGCGTGGGCGACGAGGCGGTCGATGGTGGTCTTGCCGATCTTGCGCGCGGGCGTGTTGATCACCCGGAGCAGCGCCACGTCGTCGTTGGGGTTGAGCATGAGGCGCAGGTACGCGAGCGCGTCCTTCACCTCGGCGCGCTCGTAGAAGCGCACGCCGCCGACGATCACGTACGGCACGTCGGCGACGCGCAGGCCCTCTTCGAGCGGCCGCGACTGCGCGTGGATGCGGTAGAACACGGCGATCTCGCGCGGGGGCACACCCTGCCTGATGGCCGCGGCGACGCGCTGCGCGATGTTCCTCGCCTCCTCGCGCTCGTCGCCCGACTGGAGCACCTCGATGAGCGCCCCCTCGGGGTTCTGCGTGAAGAGGGTCTTGGCCTCGCGCGCGGCGCTCTTCGAGATCACCGCGTTGGCGGCCTTGAGGATCTTCTTCGTGGAGCGGTAGTTCTCCTCGAGCTTGATCACCGCGGCGCCGGGGAAGTCCCTGCGAAAGTACTGGATGTTGCGCACGTCGGCGCCGCGCCAGCGGTAGATCGCCTGGTCGTCGTCGCCCACCACGCAGAGGTTGTGCGCGTCGTTCACGAGGGCCCGCAAGATGCGGTACTGCGCGTTGTTGGTGTCCTGGAACTCGTCGACGAGCACGTACTGGAACCGCTGCCGGAGCTCCTCGCGCACGAGCGCGTCCTTCTCGAGGAGCATCGCCGTGCGCGAGATCAGGTCGCCGAAGTCGACGGCGTTGTTGGCCGCGAGGCGGCGCTCGTACGACTCGTACGCCTTCGCGATCTGGATCTGGTGCGGCGTCGTCGCGCGCGAGAGCATCACGTCGGGGGTGACCACCTCCTGCTTGGCGCGGTCGATCTCGCCGAGCACGGCGCTCTTGGCGAGCTGCTTGTCGTCGATGCGGAGCTCCTCGTACACCCGGTTCATCACCGAGCGCTGGTCGCCGTCGTCGTAGATGGCGAAGTCCTTCTTGAGCCCCGCGCGGTCGGCGTACCGCCGCAGGAGCTTCGCCCCCGTCGCGTGAAAGGTCGCCACCCAGAGCTCGCGGGCCTTCTCGGGCCCGACGAGCCGCGCGATGCGCTCGCGCATCTCGCCCGCGGCCTTGTTGGTGAAGGTCACGGCCATCACCCTCCACGGCGCCACGTGGCGGCTCTCGAGGATCCACGCGATGCGGTACGTGATCACCCGCGTCTTGCCGCTGCCCGCGCCCGCGAACACGAGCAGCGGGCCCTCGGTGCGCTGCACGGCCTGGAGCTGCGGGGGGTTGAGCTCACGCGCGAGGGATGCCGCATCCATGGGCCTCCGATAGCACTGGACGCACATTCAGGTCACGGAAACTGCGGGAGTGGTAGGCCGGCGCCCGCGACGTGATACCTTCGCGGCGCCATGACCCTCCCTGGCGACGCCTCCGTCGACGAGCCCGAGGAGCCGCCGCGCACCGAAGGCACCGAGGCGATCTCCGCCGAGGGGGTGAATCCTCGGGTAGCCACCGCGTCCAAGGGGGGTGATGCCTCCCGTGAACGAGCGTACGACCGGGCGCTCATCGAGCGCGCCGCGAAGGGCGACCAGCGCGCCTTTCGCGAGCTCGTGCAGCGCCACCAGCGCAGGGCGAGCGCCGTGGCCTACGGCATCGTGCGCAACACCGAAGACGCCCGCGAGGTCGTGCAAGACGCCTTCGTGCGCGTGTGGAAGCACCTCGGCGACTTCGCCGGGCAGGCGAGCTTCAGCACCTGGCTCTACCGCATCGTGTACAACCTCTCGATCGACCTTCTGCGAAGGCGATCGCCGGGCAGAGCCGTCGAGCTCGACGAGCGCACCGACCTCGACGGGGCTCCAGAGGAGCTCCTGCCCTACCGAGGCGAGACCGACCCCTTCGCGTCGACCGACCGCGCGCGTCTCGTCGACGCGATGCAGAAGGCGCTCGACCAGCTCCCGCCCTACCACCGCACGGTCATCGTGCTGCGCGAGGTCGAGGGGCTCTCGTACGAGGAGATCGCCGAGGCCACCAGCGTGCCCAAGGGGACGGTCATGTCGCGGCTGTTCCACGCGCGCCGCAAGATGCAGGCGCTCCTGCACGAGAGCCTCGGCGACGAGGCGCCGCTGCCCAAGGATCTTCGAGACGGCCCCGACGAGGCGTGACCCATGACCCACCCCGACGACACGACGCTCCAGACGTGGTTCGACGGCGCGCTCCCCGAAGCCGACCGCGCCGCCGTCGAGCGCCACGTGGCCTCGTGCGCGCGCTGCGAGGGCAGCGTGCGCGCCCTGCGGGCCCTGCGCGCGAACTTCGGCCTGTGGGCCGAGGCCGCCCCCGGCGCGCGCGACGACCTCACCGACGCCATCTTCGCGAAGCTCGACGCGCCCGCCGACAACGTCGTGCCGCTCGCCGCCGCGCGCGAGGCCGCGCGAGAGCGCAGGAGCTTCTCGGTGCGCCGCGTGGCCTTCCCCGCGCTCGCGGTGGCCGCCGCGGCGATCATCGCGCTGCGCTTCGGCCGTCCCGTCGACCACCCCCCGCGCTCGCCCGTGGGGCCCGTCGCCCAGGTGACGCACCCCGCGCGGCCCGGCGAGCCCGGCGCCGAGGAGCCCGGCGGCGCCGAGGTGACGCGCGTCGACGTGCAGGGCGCGCAGAGCTACGCGGTGCTCGAGATCCCCGGCGTGGCGCCCGGCGCCACGACGGCCGTCGTGTGGATCCAGGACCTCGATGAATCTTCCCCGGCGACGGCGCCGTGAGTAGGGTGACGACGTGAAGCTTCGAACGTTCGCAGCAACGGCTCTCCTCGCGCTCGTCGCGCCTGGCTTCGCCGCGGGCCAGAGCGACGACAAGGTCCAGCGCACGCTCGCGGCGCGCGGCGCGCAGCAGCCCGCGCCCCCGCCCGCGGCCGCCGCGCACATCGAGGTGCTGGTGCTCGAGGGCTCGTCGGGTGACGGCGGCGTGGCTCCGTCGCTCGCGAGCATCCCCCAGCTCCGTCAACCGCCGTTCAACACGTTCTCGCAGATCACGGTGGTGTCGCGCGTGACGCTGGCGCTCTCGTCGTCGCCGTCGTCGACGGCCGTGCCCGGCGGCACCGCGCGCGTGACGCTCGCGGGGCGCTCGCCCGAGGGGCGCTACACCGTCGACGTGGCCTTCGCGCAGGGCGGGCACGCGAGCACGATCCAGTTCGTGGCGAGCGCGGGCGAGCCGTTCTTCACGGTGCGCCGCCGGCCCGACCGCGCGCTCATCTACGGCTTCATCGTCAGGCCGTAGGCCGCGACGCTCAGTTGGTGCTGCTCGACGGGGTGCTCGCGGTGCTCGCCGCGGGGGCGGCGCAGGCGCCGTCGCAGCCCGTGGGCTTGGCGCACGAGGGGGCCTCGGTGGTCGACGCGGTGCTCTTCTTGTTCGAAGAGCCCGAGTAGAGGTCCTGGTACCAGCCGCTGCCCTTGAGCATGAAGTTGGCCGAGGTGATGAGCCTCGTCGCCGCCTCGGCGCCGCAGGACTCACAGACCTTGATCGGGTCTTCGGTGATCCGCTGCACCTTGTCGAACGAGTGGCCGCACGCGGAACAACGGTACGAATAGGTCGGCATGCGGGAGCGGTAACGCGTGCGGAGCGTCGAGTCAACGCCCCGCGCCCGCGGGTAGTGGTCCGTGTTGAGCGCGGGTGGTGAGGTTTGCCGTCGCGACGAAAGTGGCTGTGCCAGAGCAC